>JBDRVE010000033.1:11380-15778 GCA_039801725.1 candidate division WOR-3 bacterium
GCACTTGGATTTGTTGATGTCGGGTCAGGCAACGGCTGATTAGTATACACAGTTGATGTTGTCCTTATCGGACTTATCCAACCATTGCCACATATCGATAAAGAATCGCTATACCTTACTCCATAATAATAAATCGGAAATGGTAAAGGAATTCTAATTGTTTGATCATCACTGCTTATGGGTAATCTCTCACCAACACCTCTTATCTCAACCCATTCAAAATCTGGACATTCAACATAAAAACTATCAACATCATCATATGCCCAATATCTTATTGGTGAAGCATTATCCGGTATTGGGTCGGTAATCCTTAATTCACCAATGACAATTGTTAAATAAGAGGAGAAAATATATTGGTCAGAATAAATTCTTAAACTACATGGGATCGGTGTCTCTGGGGGAATATTGGGTAAAGTTTGAACAACAAATTTATCTTGATTATTAAACTTAGTCGAATCTTTAAAAATTGTATCATAAATTCCAATTGAATCCAAGATAATTAGTCTTTCATCAAGAGACTTCAAGACAGCATAGACATTATAACCATTACCAAGTCCTTGGTTTTTTATACCAATTGTTAAAGAAGCAATCTCATTCGGATCAAGTCTGCCATTATTATTTCCATTTGGTGGTGAATCATAAACGACAACTTCTCGATTAACTAAGATTGGTGTACCAACATACAAGGTCAACCTCGATTCCCAAATCGAATCTAAGGTATCTTCAATAGAAAAAACTAAAGGAATTGAATAACCATTAGGAAGATTTTCGGAAACCCGAATATTAAACCCATCTTCACCAGTAAATACAGAATCAAAAGGAGCAATGGAAGAAAAATATTTAAAGGAATCTAAGATAACAACATTGGTATCAGGTTGTCTTAACCTTAAATAAATTTTTACCCCTTCAACTTCGTAATCGTTATGATTTTTAAACCAAGTTGGTATCTCAACCTCTTCGCCAGGATTTAATATTCTATCACCATTTCCCATTGGCGGTTCATCAATTAAATAATGAGCAAGATACCTGACTCCTGTTCTTGGTCTTAATTGAATACCACCAGTAATTACTACTGAATAAGGTTGAGGAATAGAAGTAACAACATTTTGTGCCATTATTTTTAAATTCCATCTTCCCAATTCTGGTTGATTAATCCTAAATACTTCTAAGGGATTTATGTTATCGTATGGCTGAGTAGGATTTTGAACAGATTGACCATTTTGATAAATATTTCCTTTATAAAAATTACCTGATGGTGAAGTCAACAAAACATCTAAATTGTTAATCAATGCTGGATTAGCACCTGGTGCCGCAGCAGTATCAGTCCATACAACGGCTATTCTTAGAGGAATATTATCATTCACTTCAAATTCATATTCAACATATTCGCCAGTTCTTAAACCAATTGTATCATCATATAAAAGAAGTTTTCTTCTATCAGGAACGGGAGTAGCAAAATATAAAACTGAATCAAGATTTACCCTTCCCCAGCCAACATACTCGGAAGGAATAACATAATTTCCAATATTTGGGTCACAAGAAACAATTAAACAGGCTTTTACTAAGGAAGCAGATATATAAGGGAAAGAATCATCAGGATTAGGAACACCAGAAGGATAAAATCCTCTTTTTAGATAACTTCTTATTAGACCACAAGCACCATTTACTGCTGGTGCTGCCATACTCGTTCCACTCATTGAAACATAACCGTTTTGTGTTCCCGCATCAGCAGAATAAATACCTTCGCCAGGCACACAAACATCCGGTTTAATCCTTCCATCAGGTGCTGGTCCACGAGAAGAATAACTTGATAAGACCGTAGAATTTAAACCATTTTGGAGAGAGCCACAAGCAATTATTGACTTGGAATTTCCTGGTTCGGTTATCCGATATTGAGTAGATTGCCCCTGATTACCACAAGATTTTATAATTATTACATCTTTATTTACCCAAGAAAATATATCAACCGAAGCACTCGCATTTGTATACTGCCCCATTGTTCCTGTCCACCAGGAATTAGAAATAGTATATACTTTTAATTCAGGATTTCTTAACCAATTTGTCATCTTATTAAAAGGACCTGTTAAATCCCAACCAGTTGGTTGAGGTATCGGTGCTAAAATACCAATCCGACATCCCTTAGAATGACCATCGTTAGGATTTGTTCCGCCCATTAAAGAATCGTTTCCACCAATTGTGCCACCAACATGGGTTCCATGGCCATCGGGGTCCGAAGGTCTTTGATAGGTTTCCCAATTTTTGAAAAATACTACTTTTCGGTGATTGAGATATTCACCAGTATCAGAAATACTAACATTCGGATCATAAAATGCCCAATGTAAAATATCTAAACCAGTATCAGTATATCCCAAAATCTCATTCACTCCATAAATCCCTTGCTCCCAAATTCTTCTGTTTTCTTGTGCCCAAGTTTGAATTACCCATTGACAATTAGCATTTTCCAATTCTGGTGGATGCCATTCTTCAATAGAAAAGATATAAGGCAAACTAGCTAAAATTGGTATATCCTCTCTTTTTGCTTCTACTTCAATAACTTTAAAATATTCTGACTGAGCATAACGAATAATCTTAAAATCTTTATTAGTTAAATCATTAACCGCAGAAATTAAATCTTCGGGATAGAATAAAGTTAAAGTAAGAATTCCTGATTCTCTATCTTTTAAAATTGTTTGCGCAAATTTGTAACCTGGTTGATAAATTCCAACCCAACGAATATAAGGTAATTTCTCTACCCTCTCTTTTATTTTATTATCCATTTTGCCAATTAAAAGATAACGAGAATGAAAGCCCAAAGTTAAGACACCAAGATTCCTTATTTCCTCTACCATATAACGATAAACCGGACCATTAAATTGAATAAGATAATACCCAAGACCATCTTGGGGATAAGAGTCAATAATTAAATCTTTTGATAATGACGGTAAAGAAAATAATGGATCAAATTTTGGTAAATCCCAAAAACCGATTTGAAAATCGTTAGAGTTAGCAGTTGGTGAATAGAAACCAAAATTTTTTGGTGCTAATGGATTTTTAGCAAAAATAATTAAAGGAATTAAAAATACAATTATTCTCTTCATTTTTTCCTCCTTTTAAGTATATCTTAAACCAATTTTTCTAAAATTATAATGCTTTAATTTCTTTTATCAATATAAAAGCCGAACAAATATTTTTGTTATTCATTCCCAAAAGTTTTTCTTCACTGAAAACTCAGCCAGTTTATCTATTTTGATAAACTCTTTTGGTATCGGAATACTGTTATCCATCATTTTTAACTTCCCATCAACTTGATTACAAAAGTACCTAATTAACAAAAAGATTGTTTATGCTTTTCGTTGGAAATTTATTAGTAGAAACTCTTACAAAATTATTAACTGCCTTCTTTTTAGAATTATATCTGTCTCCTTTTAAGGTTTGTCTTTTTTTGATCCTTTTAAAATCGTTGTTGCTAACCTTAGAAACTTATATCTTATCTCTATAGCACTCTCCTTCCCTGCTTCGGTGTTTAAAAAAATGTGTTATTAATTAATTTGTTGATAGAAATTGATTTTCATATTTTTCTTTATCACAATACAGTCTTCTAAAAATAGAAGGTTTTATGAAGATTATTGAAGAAGGTCAAAAGAAAAGTTGATTCACTATTCTAATCCCTTTGGTTGTGAAAATTTCTCCATAAAAATAAGGATGTAGCAATTAAAGAAAAATTAGGACAAAAATAAAAGAAAGAATTTTGAATTATTTACTTTCATCTTTGCCCCTTTAATTTACCAGATTCTAAATTTAATTATTTTATCAATTATGTCAATTATTTTTTATGAATTGCCATAAATTATATTCCTTAATTATTTTTTCCGGAAGCAAAAACCTGCCTGTAGGAGTTTTATAAATTGCTGCCTCTTTAACTCCCATTTTTGTAAAACTCATAACAGAAACCATCCTCTGCCATATTCCTATAGCCAAATTCCTTACTCTTTGCCAATATAAAATCGCTAAATACCAACTCTCATACTCGAATTTGGAGAGTACTTACCTTAAATACTCCATAATAGATGCTCAAGGTTATACCTTTCTTTAACCACCTTTCTGGTATCTAAATGAATGAAAATTATTATGGATTATTATTTTCTCATCAAAAATATTGAAATAGAACTTTTCTTTAACATCCCATTTTGTTATCCTTTTATTAGATGGTCCAATCAAGATAGTGCTACCTCCATAGATTTAATAACTCCTACCCAATTGTAAAAGATAAAATTATTATCCCCATTAATAAATCGATGTTTATTCCCGTTAATAAAATTATGATTATTATCCTTAATAAATTTATTGTTAATCCTTTTAACAATAGTTTTAACATTCCCAAAGAGTAGAGATACCCCC
>JBDRVE010000034.1 GCA_039801725.1 candidate division WOR-3 bacterium
GTTATCTTCTTTACCTGATAGAAAGGAAGTATTTAAAGATTTTGGCTATGAGAAGAGGCATATTGAGTTTGATAGAGATTGTCCTGCTCGTGGTGGTTTATTATGGATATGGGATAAGATAGAAAAGGCAAGTTATGAGGTAAGTAAAGAGATAAGTTATAGTTTTGAGATTAAAAATGCCTTTCTTTTGGATAATCTCAAATTTCCGATATTTTGTGATAGTCCTTTTGGTTTTATCCTTAAAATCTATTTGGATAGTAACTTAATAGATACTCTAAATATCCCTTCTGCCTTACCACCGTCTGGTTCTCTTTATAACAAAAAGATAAATTATCCAATAAAAGATAAAATAAATCTAAAACTTTTATTTTATCGAAAAGATAAGGCGATGAACTTTTATACTGATTATTTTGAGTTTATCTATTTAAGGCAATTGAATTTTCAAGATGCGCCAATTTTCCTTATCTTAGATAGTATAAAAAAGCATAATATAAAGATTATTAAAGTTAAAAAACCAATTATTTTAGATATTACCGACGAATTTTCTCCTAAGATATTAAAGGATTATCTAATTGAGAAGGATACCTTATATCTCTCTTATTATGCCTATGATACAACAATTTTATATATTAGTGATTTTGATAAGATAAAGAGGGTAAAAAGAATTGAGAATAAAAGTTATTATCGTAATAGTAATATCCATTTATTATCGGGTGATTATCTAATTATCTGTCCAAGTGATTTATATTATGCCTGTCGGGAGTTAAAAAGATATCGGGATAGGGAGCTCTCTTGCGAAGTCTTTAAAATCGAAGAGATAATTGACCATTATCTATTTGGTATTGAGGAGCCTTATTCATTAAAGAAGTTTTTTGCTTTAAAAAGACCTTTATATGGTTGTTTGGTTGGTGATGCTACATATGATTATCGGGGTCTTTTATATAATAAGCCACAGATATTTACTTATGAAGTTGGCTATGGTTTTGATTTCAATGTTTATAATACGGCGATTTATGCCTTAGATTCCTATTTTGCTGATTTTGAAGGCAATGGCAGAAGTCCAGATTTTGTTTTGACAAGGTTGCCATTAAGGAATGAGAGCGAATTGAGAGATTATCTATTTAAACTTAAAGAATATGAAAGGAATATAAGTAGTTATAAAAAGCGGATACTTTTCTTGGCGGATGATGAGTATAAGGGAAGTCCAAGTGAGCCGGATGAGTTTCGGGCAGATCATATTAGAAATTGTGAGAATATTGCTTCAATTATTCCTAAAGATTATGATGTTGAGAAATTATATCTTACCGAATTTCCCTTTCTTGGTGAAGAAGATAAGACAAATGCCCGTGACGAGTTTGTAAGATTGCTAAACGATAAGGGTTTTGCCTTTGCTTTCTATTTTGGTCATGGTGCTGGTTTTCAGATTGCCCATGAGAAATTATTAACATTAGGTGATGTTGGAAAAGTGAAGGCAAGACCTAATTATCCGATTGGCTATTTTGGTAGTTGTGGTGTTGGTCGGTTTGATGATACCAAATTTGAAGCATTAAGTGAAGAACTTGTAAGAAATAAAGAAGGTTTTATTGCGACGATTGGAGCAATAAAAGGGACTTCACCACCAGGTAATGAAGAACTATTAAGGAGATTAGTTTTGGCACTTATTTATAACAACAAAGATATTTTAGGCGATGCCTTTTATGATTGTTGGCAAGTAAATACCTTTTACCATTTATTTGGTGAGCCATTAACAAAATTAAATATACCAAAGAGAAGAGATTTAAATTTAGAGATTAGTGAAGGACCTTTTTTAGGTGGTAAGAAGGTTGAAGCAAGGATAAACCTTAAAAAGGGTGTAGAGTTTAGTGAGTTAAGTTTTTCTTTGGGTAAAAGGAAAAGAAGATATAAATCACCGGTGATAGATATTTTTTATAATCTATCGGGCGAAGAGATTTTTCAAGCAAAGAAGATATTAAAAGATTCCTTTTATAATTTCTCTTTTATCTTTCCCAAAGGTTTAAAATTAGATACAATCTTTTTGGGTTCACCAGAGAACTATTATTGGGAAATACCAAAGACCTTAAAACTATCAATATTTTATAAGACAAAAGATTCTTCTTTTACCTTTAACATTGATACCTTTTTTAGAGATACCTTACCTTATGAGAATTTTGATACCCTGCCACCAAATATCTACTTGTATGCCAATAATAAAATCCTGAAAGATACCAGTGAAGTAAAAAAGGATTTTCAATTGGAGATAAGGGCATTTGATGAGAGCGGTATATTTCTAAAAAGGGGAGAAGTTTATTCACCAAAGATAATAATTGAAGATGAGGTTATTGATTTGGGTGGATATTTTTATTATCAAGATACCTTTTATTATTGTAAGATACCAATAACTTTAAAAAGAGATTTTAATAATTGTCGTGTTATTATTTATGACAATCTTTTAAATAAGAAAGAGAAAGCAGTTATTTTGAAGACAAAGATAGAACCAAAAATTGAGATAAAAGACTTGGCGGTTGTTCGGGTAAAGGATTACTTATATTTTACTTTTCTTTTGAATGAAGGTTGCTTGGGAAGTATTAAGATTTATACTCTTAATGGCAGAAAGATATTAGAGGAGAATAATTTAATTTTTAATTTTGGCTTTAATTCGGTGCCAATTAGAATAGAAAATTTAGCAAGGGGTATTTATCTTTATAAATTGAGTTTATCTTCCTTAGAAAGAAAAGAGAAGAAAGAGATTGTTAATAAGTTAATAATTGACTATTAAAAAGATTTCCTTATCATATTATTATGACTTTTTGTATTATTGGCTTAGGGAGATTTGGCAGCCAACTGGCGAAGGCATTAATTGATGAAGGTTTTGATGTGATTGTGATTGATAAAGATGATAATAAGGTGAATGAGTTTAGCGATAAGGCGACTAGTGCCTTAATTTTAGATGCGACCGATGATAAGGCATTAAAAGAGAGTGGCATTAGCGAAGTTGATTGTGCGGTAGTTAGTGTTGGTCAAAGGATAGATGCCAGTATATTAATTACTATGCTTTTGAAAGAGATGGGAGTTAAAGAGGTAGTGGTTAAGGCGGTGGATGAGTTACACGCCGAGATTTTAAAAAGGGTTGGTGCCGATAAAGTAATTTTACCCGAAAAAGAGACAGCCATTCGATTGGCAAAAGCCTACCATTCAAAGAAATTTTTTGAGATTTTAGAAGTGAATCCGGAATATTCTATTGCTGAAATTTCTGCTCCCAAAAGTTTTTATAATAAGAGTTTACAAGAATTAAAACTACGTGAAAAATTTGGTGTTACGGTAATTTTAATTAAAAGAAAATCACCTTATCTTAACGAAAAAGGGATTCCAGAAATAAAAGAAGAGATAATCGTTTCGCCCAAGGGAGAAGATGTAATATTAGAAAATGATATCTTAGTAGTTTTGGGAAGAGAAAAAGATTTAGAAAGAATGGTGAAAGAATGAAAAAGATAAAGAAAGAAGATTACGATGACCTGCTGGAAACAGGTCAATTCTATCTTTTAAACAAAAATTACAAGGAAGCGATAGAAGTTTTCAAAAAGGCATTAACAATTAAAGAAGATTACCTTATTTATTATCAATTAGGGCTTGCCTATGAAGGTTTAAACGAAGTTGATAAGGCAAGGGAGATGTATCGGAAAAGTTTGGAATTAAAACCCGATTTTGATGAAGCCAATAAAAGGCTTGATGAATTAGTAAAAGAGTGAAGTTAAAAAATATTATTATTTTTTTAATATCAATTTTAATGTGTGGCTCAAAGCCACAAAAGAAATTGGAGGCAAAAATGATTAGAAAACCTTGTGTTAGTGGTCAATTTTATCCGAGTGATAAAATTGAATTAGAAAAAGATATTAAAACCTATCTCAATCTGGCAAAGGTTTCCGAAATAAAAGATAAGATTATTGGTGTAATCTCACCCCATGCTGGTTATCCCTATTCGGGTAAAGTGGCTGCCCATTCTTATAAAGTTATTAAAGACTTAGAAGTGAACACAATTATTCTCTTGGGTCCTTCTCATCAAGCAAGTTTTACTGGTTTTGCCTTATACGGAGATGGTTCTTGGCAGACACCATTAGGTGAAGTTATGATTGATGAAGAGATAGCAAAAGAGTTGAAAGAGAGATGTCCCTATGTGAAAGATTTAAAAGAGGCACATAATTACGAACATTCCTTAGAGGTCCAGATTCCTTTCTTACAAGTAATTTATAAAGATTTCAAGATTGTGCCGATAATGGCTCTTTTTCCGAAATATGAAGAGTGTGAAAATCTGGCTAAGGCAATCAGCGAAGTAATAAAAAATTCTAAAAAGAAAATAATCTTTCTTGTCTCCTCTGATTTGTATCATGGCTATTCTTACCAAGAATGTGTGCGAACTGATAAACAGACATTAAATTATATTGAAAAAATGGAACCAAAAGTTTTTTACGAAGCCTTATTAAGAGAAGAGATTCAAGCGTGCGGTGGTTTCCCTATTCTTATTGGTATTTTAATTGCCAAAAATCTTTCTCCAAAAGCAAAGGCAATTACTTTAAATTATACCAATTCCAATGATGTAATGGGAATAAAAACTGGTTATTGTGTAGGTTATGGTTCAGTAGTTTTTGTTATTCCGAAGGAAGAGAAAAAAGAAGAAAATTTAAAGGCAGAAGAGTTTGAATTAAAACTGAATGAAGATGAGAAAAAGGAGTTATTAACTATTGCTCGGAAAACCTTAGAAAATTACCTTAATAATAAAAAGATACCAGATTTTAAAATAACTTCGGAGAATCTAAAAAAGAGATACGGTGTTTTTGTTACCTTAAATAAGTTTGGTGAACTTAGAGGCTGTATTGGTTATATTGAAGGAATAAAGCCATTATACGAAGGAGTGATTGATAACGCAATAAATGCGGCATTAAGAGACCCAAGGTTTCCGCCAGTTAGTTTAAAAGAGTTAAAAGATATTAAAATTGAGATTACCATTCTTTCGCCATTGAAAAAGATAGATGATATTAATAAGATTGTTGTTGGTAAACACGGAATATTTATTAAAAAAGGTTTTTATCAAGGTCTGCTTTTACCTCAAGTTGCCACGGAATATGGTTGGGATCGAGAAACTTTTTTAAAACATACCTGTCTAAAAGCCGGTCTCAACCCGGATGCCTATAAAGACAAGGATACCGAAATTTACATCTTTGAAGGCTTAATTATTAATGAAGAAGAAATTAAGGAATAATACCTAAAAAGTTGTGTAAAAGAAAATAAATCCTGCCAATTAATAAAGAGATTCTTGCCATTACCGTATAACCAAAAGAGGCACCAAAGGCAACCATAATAAAAATAATTCCTAATCGGGAGAAAAACTTCCAAGCACCCTTAAACTCCTTTGAGAAATAGAAATAAATGATTGTTGAGATAACACCGATAACTAATAGTATATTATTAATTGTTGTTAATGGTAGTAAAGTAGCACCAATTTGGGGAATTAGAAAACCTTGGATACTGGCGGTGACTCCTAAACCGGCACCAATACCAATCGTAAAAGATAAAGGAATTCTTGATATCCAAGCAGTTTTCGGAAACCAACGGGTAAGCATTAAAACGCCCAAAATTGCCGGAATTAATAATATCCATTTTTCAATTCCGGTTGCTGTCATAAATCGGTCAATAAGCATTGGTTTGATATCAAAAGACCAGACATAGATAACCCAAAAACCAGCTGAGACACCAACATAAATATGTTCAGCCAGTTTATAAAAGGGATTATCTTTATATAAAAAAGAGAAAATTGCCAAGGTTAAGGTTGCTGCCAGCCAAGTACCAATAATATTTAATATCATTTTCTTCTTCTTAAAATAAAATAGCCAATATTACCAATAATAATAAAGATAATTATTAATAAATGGACAAAAGATTGGGCAGGCATTCCCAAAATAGCACTACCCGCTTTTTTTACTAATGTCTCGTATTCGGCTGCTCCTTGTAGTCCACCAATTAAACCAACAATCTGTTTTGCCTGTAAATAGGGAAACATATCCGGAGCCACAACACCAGTAGTTCCTAAAATTATTTTCTGATTAAAACGGGCACCAGCAAATTGAACCCAAGCATCACCAGTGGCACCGGCTTCTAAACCAACCAAAATATCAATCTGCTGATAATTTCTCACTTTTCTCATAAAAGGAAAAGAATCAATCGGAATTCCTTTATAATCAGTAGGAAAGAAATCCCTTATCTCTTTGCCAATACCAACCATTAAAGCGGTATAACCAGGTCGATAACCTAAATTCACATAATCTTCACCATATTTTTTATTATATTCCTTGGCAACCTGATTTAATGCCATTTCACCTAATGGAAGCCCTAATGCCCATTGACCTAATAAGATTACTTTAATATCCTTCGAAAAGCAGTGTCTCAAGATGGCAATAAGCATTGGTTGTAATTCTGGTTCTGAGGCTGCGTCATAGTCAATAGAGATCATCACGATTGAGCCAGGTTTTAAATTATCGATTTCCGAAAAAGCCATTTTTACTTCGTTAGAAACCCGAATAGGCATTATCATTCTAAATATCATTGGTAAAGCAACTACCAAAAATACCAAGAGATAAATTATTCTTCGGTCAATCGTTGCCAATTTTATCCAAATATCTTTCATTTTGTTATATAAGTCCTTTCAATACCTAAAATAATTCTTATTGACATCGCAATACCACCAAGAGCAGTGCCGATAAAAATTCCTCTTTTTGCTGCATTCTGAGGAATATTCATTATCCAATCGCTTATCAAAGCAAAAACCTCTTTTTTGGCAAGTTCTTCATAAGGGATTTTGGGGAAGATACCAGAGATAATATAGGCAATCCCTTTCCAGATATAAGAACCGATTGGTACCCGACCAAGCATAACAATTGTTGCCGCAATTAGTAATAAAGTTGCCTCAAAGGTTCTTGCCCGAAATGCCCGATAGGCAGCCGAAGCGATAAAAAAAGCAAGCAAAGCAAACATTGTCGCCTGTAACGGTATAATCACATAGGTATAAAGATACATAAAAGGTGAATTCAAGGCAAAGGGTGTTTTAAATCTAAACCAAGAATAAAAACCTAAGATTAAAGTTAAAAATAATGAGAAAAGTAAAAGAAGACTATGGATATTAAACTCTCTTTTTAATTTTGTCAAATGATATCGGACAAGACTGTCTAAACCCAGTAAAACCGTAAAGCCAGAAATAATTGAATACCAGATTAAAAATCTCTGTTCTAAATCACCAAAAGGCTTATGAGGAATAAAGAAAGTAATTATTAATAACATTCCGGTAAAGAAAGTGATAATTAATGGTAATTGTGTTCTTATCATAGCACCGTAAAGATATTTTTAATAAATTGATAAATCGGTTCTATGTTTTTAAATAAAACGGATAAAGTAGCAATACCTACTGAGATTACTAAGATTATTAAAATAATTGCTTTTAGGAAATCTTCACCTTTTAATGAGCCAAGCATTTGCGGTTCAGGTTTTAAATAGCAAGAGGCAGCAAACATCTCTTCACCAATTAGAGTATAATCACAGGCAGCAATAAAGAAAGGCAATTGGGTTATGGCGGTTGTACCGGCAATTTGGATAGCACCAACTGCGTGACCAGTTTCTGCCAAGATTAAAGATTCAGCAAAGAAATATCCCTGCCAGAATATAGCTCCTGGCTTTTCTCTCATAATTATTCCGTCACAACCTGCCGCATAACCAAACTGGTCAGAAGTTAAATAAGTAATATCACCTTCTTTATAAAGATCAGGTCTACCTGCCTCTAAATATGCCTCTTTTACTGTTTCTTGAGCAGCAGTCATCACAATTGGGTCATAGTTAGGAATAATTAGCCTTGTACCGTATTCAGCTGCCTTTTTAGCAATCTTAGATAATATTGATAAGGCAGCAATTGTAACCACATCAGTAATAAAACCAAGACCAAAAGAAAAGAGGATTGGTCTCCCCATTTCCGTTGCCCTACCAACAGCATCATCAATCGCATCAAGACCGCTAATCTTTCTTACAAATAATTTCTCGCCCTTTCTTGCCTTTTCAATATAATATAAAAAGACAACAAATAAAATAATTGTAATAACCAAGACATTTAATCGATTCTTATTAAACCATTGGGGTCGAGCGATTATCGGACCAATTATTTCTGATTTTAATGTATCCCTTTCTCTTATTGCCCAGATTTGATAGTAATACTCTTTATTATCTTTTAATCCTTTATCTTCGTAATAATTATATTGAGACAAAACAAAACCAACATTTTCAAAAAGAGTATCTTGCTTTTCGCTTCGATATATCTCAAAAAATTTTATGGGATTTTCTTGCGAGATAAATTCTTCTTTTATCTGCCATTCTAAACTGATACTACCACCTTCATCCGATGGCGTATCATAACCTTTTATATATTCAAAATAATTAAATTGGCAAAGAAAAATAAACAAAAGAAAATACATTGAATAAATTATAATAAATCTTTAAAATAAATTCAAGAAATAATTCCTTTCTATTTTGACAATATTATTTTTTTAATTAAAATAAAGGTATGAAGCGAGTTTTGGTTAAAGATCTGGCAAAATATTTGAATAAAGAGGTTTTAATTTATGGCTGGATTGAAGGAATAAGAAAACTTGGTAAGTTGAAGTTTTTTATTATCAGGGATAGAAGTGGCCAGATTCAAGGAGTTTGTGATAAGGAGATTGAGAATTTGGATAAATTGGAAAAGGCTTCGGTTGTTAAGATTTTTGGTAAGGTAAAAGAAGAGGCACAAGCACCAAAAGGAATGGAGGTTTTGATTGAGAAGGTTGAGATTTTGAATCTACCAAAGGCAAATTTACCTTTTGAATATTATCGCGATCTATCCCTTTTGAATTTAAAGTTAGATATGATTTTAGATTATCGGCCATTAAGTTTGAGAAACATTAAAATAGGTAATATTTTTAGAATCCAAGCCGGAATAGTGAAGGCTTTTAGAAATTTTTTAGAGAAACAGGATTTCTTAGAGGTCCATACTCCGAAAATAGTTTCTTCCGGAACTGAGGGTGGTAGTCAACTTTTCAAAGTAGAGTATTTTGATCGTGTTGCCTATCTTGCCCAAAGTCCCCAGTTTTATAAACAGATGCTTGTGGGTGCTGGTTTTGAAAGGGTTTATGAGGTTGGTTTTGTCTATCGGGCAGAAGATCACGAAACTTCACGTCATTTAAATGAATATCTCTCTTTAGATTTAGAAATGGGTTTTATCGAAGACGAGAATGATGTTATGGATTTGGAGGTTAAATTTTTAAAATATCTCTTTAAATATTTAAAAAAAGAGTATGGTGAAATCTTGAAGGAATATAATGTGGAATTAGAAGAGATAAAAGAGATTCCCAGAATTCCTTTTTATGAAGCCAAAGAGATACTAAAAAGAGAATATCAGAAAGAGTTTTTGGGAAACGATTTAACACCAGAAGAGGAGAGATTGCTTTGCGATTACTCATTAAATAAATACGGAACAAATTTTGTCTTTATTACCAAATTTCCAAGGATTATTCGGCCCTTTTATACTATGCCTGATAAAAATTCAGATTATTCTCGTGGCTTTGATTTGCTTTATAAGGGAATGGAAGTGACTACCGGTAGCCAAAGAATTCACGATTATGATATGCTTTTTGAGAGCATCAGACATTTTGGTTATAATCCCGAGAACTTTAAATTTTATTTAGAGATTTTTAAATACGGAATGCCACCCCATGGTGGTTTAGCAATCGGTGCGGAAAGGCTTACCTGCCAGATATTAAATTTGAAAAATATTAGAGAGGCAAGTCTCTTTCCACGGGATAGATATCGGTTAGTGCCTTAAAATAAAAATGAAAAGGAATCAAAAAGTAAATTTAGAAAGATTGGCAAGGGATAAAGAGGTTATTGCGCTCATTAAATCGGCTGACAAGCAATTAGAGATGATCGGCTATACTGAACACGGTTTAAGACATGCACGGTTAGTAGCAGAAAGGAGTTATTATATTTTAAAAAAATTGGAATACGATGAAAGAAAGGCAGAACTCGCAGCAATTACTGGATTTCTACACGATATTGGTAATGTTGTCAATCGAGATAAGCACGAACACATGTCGGCAATTCTTGCTTACCAAATACTAAAGAGAATGAAAATGTCCTATTACGAAATTTTAGAAGTTGTTTCCGCATTGGGCAATCATCACGAAGAAGATGGAACTCCCATTTCTGAAATCTCTGCTGCTTTAATTATTGCTGATAAATCTGATGTCCATCGAACAAGGGTAAGAAATCCGGAATTAGTAAAGTTTGATATCCATGACCGAGTGAATTACGCAGTTACTAAATCGGTTTTAACCGTTGATAATAAAAAGAGAAAGATTATCTTTGACTTAGAAATTGATACCAAAATTGCTCCCGTAATGGAGTATTTTGAAATCTTTTTAAATCGGATGATAATGGCAAGAAGGGCTTCTTTATTTTTGGGATGTGAGTTTGAACTCTATATCAATCAAGCAAAGTTAATTTAATGGAAGAAATAATAAAAAAGGTTATTTCCTTAGCGAAATTAAGTTTTCCCAAGGAAGAATTGGAAAATTTTATTAAAGAATGCGAAAAGATAGTAAGTTATTTTCAAGAGTTAAAAAAGATATATCGAAGAGAAGAAAAGAATGACCAAGAAACTGGTTTAATAGAAGAGTGTCCATTAAGAAAAGATGAAGCAAAAATTGGTGATCGTGGTTTCTTAAAAGGACTGTCTAATTTTAAAGGAGGCTATTTCCGAATAAAAAAGATTTTATAATGGATATTTTAAAACTAAAGATTAATGAAATTCAAAATCTGATAAAAAGAAAAGAACTGAGTTATTCGGAATTGGTAAAAGAGGTGTTTAAAAAAATAGAAGAGAACAAAGAGTTGAATGCCTTTATTTCTATCTTTCCTGAAAGAGCAATAAAAAAAGCAGAAGAATGTGATAAAGAGTTCGATAAATTTAAAGAGATACCTAATCCCTTATTTGGTATACCACTGGCAGTAAAAGATAATATCGCGTATGCTGGTGAAAAACTTACTTGTGCTTCTAAAATTCTTAAAGATTTTATCTCACCCTATTCGGCAACAGCTGTTAAAAAGTTAGAAGAAAAAGGAGCTATTATTGTTGGCAAGACAAATTTAGACGAATTTGCTATGGGTTCTTCTAATGAGTTTTCTTATTTTGGTCCCTGTCTAAATCCGATAAACAAAGAATATGTACCTGGTGGTTCTTCAGGCGGCAGTGCGGCAGCGGTCGGAGCAAATATTGTTCCGGTTGCTTTGGGTTCTGATACCGGCGGTTCAGTAAGACAACCAGCAGCCTTTTGTGGTGTTTGTGGTTTAAAACCAACTTATGGTCGAGTATCAAGATTTGGTTTAGTTGCCTTTGCCTCCTCATTAGATGTGATCGGTATAATTTCTAAATATGTTGAAGATTGTGCTATTGTTTTACAAGCAATTAGTGGTTATGATGAGTTTGATTCTACTTCAGCAAAAGATCCGGTTCATAACTATTTACCTTTAAAGAGTAATTTAAAAGAAGCAAAAATCGGTATCTCCAAGGATTTCTTTTTTGAAGAAATGGATTCTTCTTTGATAAAGATTTATGAAGATTTCTTTAGATTATTAGAAAAAGAAGGAACAAAGATATCTGAACTTTCTTTGCCGACAATTAGATACGGAATTTATGCATATCATTTAATAGCTACTTGTGAAGCCTCTTCTAATTTGGCAAGATATGATGGGGTGCGGTATGGATTAAATCTAATAGCAAAAGATATCGATGAATTTTATACCAAAGTAAGAAGTGAAGGTTTTGGCAAAGAAGTAAAAAGAAGAATTGTTTTAGGTACCTATGGACTTTCCAAAGGATATTATGAAGAATATTATGGTATTGGCATAAAAGTAAGAAAGGTTATATGCGAAGAATTTCAAAAGGCTTTTGAGAAAGTTGATATAATTTTGGCTCCCACTTCACCAACCTTACCCTTTAAATTAGGCGAACGGTTAAAAGATCCAATAATGATGTATCTTTCTGATATTTTAACAGTTCCAGTATCCCTAGCTGGCCTACCAGCCTTATCAATTCCTTTGAAATATAAAATAAATGATTTCCCAATTTCAATCCAAATTATTGGTAGACCCTTTGGTGAGAAAGAGATATTAGATTTTGCCTATGGAATTGAACAATTATGAAGTAATTATTGGTTTAGAAATTCATTGCCAATTAAAAACCAATTCAAAACTATTCTGTTCTTGTCCAGCAGAATTTGAAAAGGAACCAAATATTAATGTATGTCCTATCTGTTTGGGATTTCCCGGAGTATTGCCAGTTTTAAATAAAAAGGCAGTAGAACTTGCTTTGAAATTGGCATTAGCATTAAATTGTGAGATAAATAAGAAAAGTACTTTTGCCCGAAAACATTATTTTTATCCCGATTTGCCAAAGGGTTATCAGATAACCCAATATAAAGAACCTTTGGCTTATAATGGTTATCTTTTAATTGATAATAAAAAGATAAGAATTAGAAGGGTCCATTTAGAAGAAGATAGTGGGAAACTTATCCATACCGCCAATGAGACTTTGGTTGATTTTAATCGGGCAGGTGTTCCTTTGGTAGAGATTGTTACCGAACCTGATTTTCGTAGTCCAAAGGAAGTTGTCTCTTTTATTGAAGAGTTGAAAGCAATTTTAATCTACTTAGATATATCGGATGCTGATATGGAAAAAGGTAATTTAAGATGCGAACCTAATATCTCTTTGCGATATAATAATTATCCTTCAGAAAGAAGGGAGATAAAAAATTTAAATTCTCTAAAAAATGTCTATCAGGCGTTAGAATATGAGATTGGATATCAGAAAAGTTTATTGGAAAAAGGAAAGAAGGTAGAAAGGGCAACATTATTGTGGAATGAAAAAGAAAAAAGAACTGAGATAATGAGAGCAAAAGAAGAAGAGGAAGATTACCGTTATTTTCCTGAACCCGATTTACCACCATTAATTATTAGGGAAGAAGATATTTTAAAAATAAAGGAAGAGATAAAAGAACTTCCCAAAGAGAGAAAAGAAAGATTAATAAGGGAATATAATATAAAAGAAGAGTTTGCTGAGATAATTATTAGAGATAAAAATTTGTGTGATTATTATGAAAACCTAATGAAACTGGTAAAAGATAAAAATTTGGCTACCAATTGGCTGATTAACGAAGTGTTAAGGATTTTGAATGAAAAGAATATTAAGATTAATGATTTTCCTTTAAAGATGGAAGAGTTTAGTTATTTTCTAAATTTATTAAGTGATAATAAATTGCCAATGGGCAATATAAAGAAAATTTTTTATGAATTAGTAGAAAAAAAGATTACTATAAAAGATTTAGCCACCCTTTTGCCGGAAAAGAAAGAAGATTGGGATAGAGTTATCTTTGAAGTTTTAGAAAAAGAGAAAGAAGTTGTGGAAAAGTATAAGAAAGGAAAAAAAGGAGTTATTGGCTATCTAATTGGACAGGTGGTTAAGAAGTTAGAAGGTAAGGCAGATCCGAGGAAAGTAAAAGAGAAAATAATCAAGATTTTAGAAGAAGATTAACAGATTCTTGATTTTTTATGAAGTTTATATATAATTATTTTGATTGGGGGTGTAGCTCAGTTGGGAGAGCATCTGCTTTGCAAGCAGAAGGTCGGCGGTTCGAGTCCGCTCACCTCCATTTTTATTTTATTATCAGATTAATAATCCGGTCTAAATCTTCGTCTGAATAGTATTCAATAATAATTGTGCCGCCTTTGGTTTTTGCCAAAATATTCACCTTTGTGCCAAGAAAGTTCTTTAACCTCTCTTCTAAATCACTAAGAAAAGGGTCTTTTTCTTCTTTTTTTGTCCTTTTCCTTTTCTTTATTCCTAAGGAAGAAATTTTTGCCTCTAATTGTCTTACTGATAAGCCTTCTTCAATTATTTTTTCTGCCCAAAGTTCTTGACTCTGTCTATCTGGTAGCGAAAGGAGAATTTTGGCGTGACCAACACTAATCAAATTACTCGCAACATAATCCCTTACCTTTGGTGGCAGAGTTAATAATCTTAAAGCATTAGTTACTGTTGCTCGGTCTTTGCCAACTTTTTCTGCCACCTTATCATGGGTATAATTAAACTCATCAATCAAACTCTTATAACCTAATGCTTCTTCTATTGGATTTAAGTCATCCCGATGAAGGTTTTCAATTAATGCCATTTCGATCATTTCTGAATCACTCACATTTTTGACAATTACTGGCACCTCATTAAGTCCAGCCATTTTTGCTGCACGCAATCTTCTTTCTCCCATAATCAATTGGTAACCTTCTCTTGTTCGTCGGACAACCAATGGTTGTAAGATGCCTTTTTCCTTTATAGAATTAGCCAATTCCTCTAAACCCTTTTCATCAATTAATTTTCTTGGTTGATATGGATTTGGTTTTATTTCTTCAATTTTTAAATACACTACTTCATTTTCTAACGCCCTTTTTGTTTCATCAGAAATTAAGGCACTAAGCCCTTTACCTAATGCTTTATGTTTCATTTTTTCTCTCCTGGTGGTTTAAAATTTCACTTGCTAATTGTAGATAAGCCTGAGCCCCCAAAGAGGTAATATCATATTGGAAAATTGTTTTGCCAAAACTTGGGGCTTCTGCTAAACGAATACTACGAGGAATGACTGTTTGGAAGACTAAATCTTGAAAAAAATTTCTTAGTTCTTCTTCCACCTGTTTGGTTAAATTTAATCTTGGTTGGTGCATCGTTATTAAAATCCCTTCAATTCTTAAATAAGGATTTAAATTTTTTTTTACCAAATTAATCGTATCTAATAACCGCGAAATTCCTTCTAAGGCATAATATTCTGGTTGGACAGGAATTAAAACGCTATCCGCGGCTGTTAAACCATTGACAGTTAAAATCCCTAAAGAAGGTGGACAATCTATGATAATAAAAGAATAAGACTCTTTAATTAAAGATAGGCTATTCTTTAATAAAAATTCTTTTTCTTCAACAAAGGGAAGTTCTGCTTCGCAGCCAGCAAGGTCAATATTAGCAGGTAATAAGTCAAGATTTTCAAAGATATTATTGATAATAACTTCTTTAATATTGGCTTTTTTTAATAAAATATCATAAAGAGAAAGTTTTAAATTCTTTTTATCAACACCTAATCCTAAGGTAGCATGACCTTGGGGGTCTAAATCACAAAGTAATATTTTTTCCTTTCTCATTGATAAAGCGGCTGACAAATTAATAGCGGTTGTTGTTTTTCCAACGCCTCCTTTTTGATTGGCAATCGCAATTATTTTTCCCATCGCTAATTTTAATATAACCGAAATTTTAAATAAGTCAATAAGAAAAAGAGAGTATAAAGTCAAAAGAAAAATTAATAATAAATATCTTATAAACCTTTAAAATTTATCATCCTCTCAATTCTTATCATAATTTATTATATTTTTCTTTACCACCTTTTTATCAATAATAGAGATTAGTTACTATAATATCTCCTATACTGCCCCTTTTATAATAGAAAGTAAAACCCTCCTGTTTTATTAAAGTAGTGCTCAAGAGATATTTAAAAGGACTAATTATTTACCTTTTAAAAGAAGAAAATACAACTCCTTTAATACCTCCTTTTCCAGTTTATTTCTTACCATTTCTTTCTTAATGAGATTTTCAAC
>JBDRVE010000035.1 GCA_039801725.1 candidate division WOR-3 bacterium
ATTTTCCTAATCAAATAAATAACTCCTTAGGATTTCCTGGTATCTTTAGAGGTACTTTAGATGTCAATGCCAGAACAATTACTGACGAAATGTGTATTGCAGCCGCTGAAGAATTGGCAAAAGTTGCCGAAGATAGAGGTTTAAGAGAGGATTATCTAATTCCGACAATGGACGATTGGGAAGTATTTCCGCGGGAAGCGGCGGCAGTCGGAATGAAAGCAATTGAACAAGGAGTTGCCAGAATTGTAATGGATAGAGATAGTTTATATAAAAAGGCATTAGAAACAATCAAAGAAGCAAGAAAAGAAATCCAATTCCTGATGAAAAAGGGACTTATCAAAAAACCACCAAAGGCATTATTAAAATGATTATTTGAAAATACTTTTTCTTTCTGGTGAACCTTCTGGTGATTTATATTTAAATTATCTAATAGAGAATTTTAATAAATTATACCCCCAAATTAAATTATATGTAATTGGCAATAAAGAAAATCTAAAAGGTAATTTTCAATTATTACTGGATACCAAAAATTTTGCAGTGGTTGGCTTTTATGAAGGAATAAAAAAGTCTTTTTCTCTTCTCCCCTATTTAAAAGAGATTGTAGAAAAAATTAAAGAAATAAAACCGGATATTTTTATTCCCATTTCTTTTCCTGGTTTTAATCTTCCTTTAATAAAAAGAATTAAAAATAAGAAATTAAAAATAGTCTATTTTGCGCCACCCCAGATTTGGGTATGGGGAAAATTTAGATATAAAATTTTAAAAAAATATGTAGATAAAATAATCTGTCTTTTTCCTTTTGAAAAAGAATTTTATGAGAAGTTAAAAATAAAAGCATTTTATTTAGGAAATCCTTTGTTAGAAATTGTAAAAACAAATTTAACAAAAGAAGAGATTAAAGAAAAATATAACATAAAAGATGAAAAAATTTTAATTTTAATGCCCGGTTCAAGAAAAGAGATAATAAAAAAGAACTTATCTTTCTTTCTAAAAGTTTACGAAGAATTAAATAAAGATTTCAAAATAAAACCCTTTATTTTAGGGCTAAAAAATTTAAGAAGTTATAAAGAAGATAATCTCTTAAACATACCAATAGTCTACGAAGACCATTATGAATTAATTTCTATTTCGGATTTGGTATTGACTTCTTTGGGAACGAGCACCTTAGAAATTGCCCTTTTAAATAGACCATTTATTAGCATCTATTTTCCTTCTTTTTTAACTTTATTGGTTGGCAAATTTTTAGTAAAAACACAATATTTCTCCTTACCAAATATTTTGTTAAAAGAAAAGGTATTTTTAGAATTTATTAATCCGAAATTAGAAATAATCTATCAAAAAGCAAAAGAAATTTTAGAAAATAAAATCAATTACCAGTCTTATTTTGAAGAGATTAAAAAGATTTTAAATAATAAAAAAGAGATAGCAAAAAATATTATCAATGAGATATTGACTAATTCCCAAATTTAAGTTATAATTATTTTAATAAATAAAAAGGAGGGGAAGGATGCGGTGGGGATTAATTTTTTTAACCTTATTTACTCAAATTTTTTCAAGGTGGACAATACCGATAAATATCTCTAATAATTATTATTCCTCTTTTTTATCAGTTAACAATACCACCAATTTAATAATTGATAATAATGCTAATATCCATTTTATTTGGTATGATTATACTCCTTATTTAAATTATCCTACTCCCCAAATATATTACAAATTTTATTCACCTAAAACAGGGTTTAGCGATAACTATTGTGTAAGCGATAAAGAGAACGAAATTGCTTATTATCCGGCAATCGCTTTAGATTCTTCAAATAACCTCCATTTAATATATGTTTCTAAAAATAATTATTATTATTTAAGATACAAAATAAAAAGTGCTTCACGCTGGACCGAAAGTGAAGTCATTGATTCCTCACCAAATTTTATCTATCCACCTTCAATTGCTATCTTTCCTGATGGTAGAATTGGAATCACTTATTGTAAAATCTATAACTCTTTTTATCAGGTATTTTATAAAGAAAAAAATGAAAGCGGTTGGCAGCCGACTATTATGTTAACAACAAGCAATTTTCATAAATATTATCCAGCAATTGCTATTGACCAAAATAATAATGTTCATATTGTTTGGGAAGGAAGAGAACAAGGGATTTCTAACGATCAAATTTTTTATCGGAAAAGAAACAATAATAATAACTGGGAAGAAGTAATTTTAATTTCCGAAAACTTTTCTCGTGCCCAATATAATCCAACGATTATTGCTGATAAAGAAAATAACATTCACATTGCCTGGTATGGTTATCATCCAGAAAGGAGTATTTATTATCGAATTTATTATCGTTATAAAAGCAATAATGGCAATTGGGAAAATGTTGATACCATTGCTGGTGCTAATGAAGATTTTAATCGCTATCGTTTCTATCCATTCTTCACTTTTGATAACAATAATAGAATATATCTTGTTTGGTTTGGACAAGAAAATATCTCTTATTATAAAATATGGTTAAGAGTAAAAGAAAATGGTGTGTGGCAAGAAAAAATTCAAATTCCGGATAACTACCCAAATGGTTCGGTTTATTATCCAAAAATTTTCGGAATTAACTCAAACTATCTTCATCTTGTTTTCTATGATTACCGGATGAGTAATTCTGAAATCTTTTACATAACAACCCAACCTTATGATATTGGAATAAATAAAATTATCTCGCCAAAAAGATATAATATAAAAGGAATTATCACTCCCCAAATTGAAGTAAAAAACAATTTTAATACTTACCACACTTTTAAAGCCTTCTGCGAAATTTTTGATAACAATAACCAAAGAATTTATGTTGATTCTCAATTTAAAAGTATCGGTGGCTTAGACTCGATAAATGTAAGTTTTAAGGAATATAACTTCCAAAATGAAGGTGATTATCTAATAACTTTCTCATTAAATCTGATTGACGATACCATAAGAGAAAATGATACCCTCTCTAAAATTTTCACCATTGGTAAAGTTGATATTATTTTAAAAGAAATAGTTTCACCAAAAGGAGTAATTCTTTTTGATACAAGTCAAAAGATAATTCCTCAATTAAAAATTATAAATAATGGTGAAATAAATATCTCTTTCTATCTCTATTTCCAAATCAAAAAGAATAATCAAATTTTATATTACGATTCCAGTTATGTCTCAAACATTTCACCGAACGAAGAGAAAGTAATTCAATTTCCATCTCTATCAATTAATGATTCAGGAAATTTTAGAACTTATGGCTTTGTTAATTTGGATGGTGATGTAAATCCAATAAATAATAATATTAAAAACCAATTTTTCATTTTAAATAAAGGTTCTCAATATTGGCATCTATTAAGAGATATGCCTTCTCTACCGAGCCAAAAGAAAGTTGGCAAGGGAAGCGCAATGGCGGTTGCTTTTGATACTTTGATTTTTGCTTTAAAAGGGAACAATACTCCTGATTTTTATTGTTATAATATTAATACTGGTTTCTGGGAGATTTTAAACCCTATCCCCTATTTACCGACAAAAAGTAAAAATGTAAAAGATGGTGGCTCAATTGTTTTTGATGGTGAGAGATATCTTTATATCATAAAAGGAAACAATACAAAAGAATTCTGGCGTTATGATATTTTTAACAAAAATTTTGAAATCCTGCCAGAAATTATTGGTGATAAAAATGTAAAGAAAGGAGCAGATTTGACATTTTATAATGGGAAAATATATCTTTTAAAAGGTAACAATACCAAGGAAATTTTGGTGTTTGATACAGCCACCAAAGTTTGGTCTTCTTTGAAACAACCACCTGCTAAAAAAGGGTTTAAAGAAGGAAGTTCATTGATTACTTGTGAAAGTATTCCTGCTATTTATCTATTACAAGCCACAACCAACCTCTTTTTCCGTTATCTTATAGAAAAAGATACTTGGGAATCTCTACCTCCTTTGCCTTTTGAACATCCAGTAGAAAAGAAAAAGAAGAAGGTAAGAGATGGTGGTTGTTTAGCAATAAAGGATAATATTATCTATGCGATAAAAGGTGGCTCAACAAGAGAATTCTGGTGTTTTAATCCTTATACTAATAAATGGCTTCCCTTAGAAACAATTCCAAAAGGTCCTTATCAAAAGGATAGCAAAAGCGGAACAATCGTTGCCAATAGTTTTGGTATTTTCTTACTAAAAGGTAAAAATGAAAATGAATTCTGGGTTTGGATTGGTCTTCCCAATCTTGATTCAACCTTTGCTTTAAGAAAACAGGAAACAAGAAATATCCAATCCGAAAATCTTTCTAATTTAACAAAGAAAAATTATATTATCTATGATATTACTGGTAGAAAGATAAAAAATAGCAAAAAGATAAAAAGAGGTATATATTTCATAAAGAGAGAGAAAAAATTTGTAATTATTAAATAATTTTCTTCTAAGACAGAATATAACAAATATATTGATTTACTATCACACTTTTAAATTACCTTATCTTTCTTTGCTATCTTTTTATGTGTAAAAAATATTAAATACTATATTATCTCCTATACAGCTCCCTTTTTAATAAAAAGAAAATCCCTCCTATTTAATTAAGATAACTCTTAGAAAATATATAAAAGTTCTATTTATTAATTAAAGGAAACTAAATCCGCTAAGCATCTCCATTTTAAATTTTGTTCTTAATAAATTTCCCTTAATCATTAAAAAGAACTTCTTTATCATAACATATCCCTTCTATATATAAGACGTAAAAAACCCCAAAAAGGTTACCACTTTTTTTAACCCCTTCCTTTAATAAAAATTGGTAAAAACTTCCAAATCTTAAAAAGCATTGAAAATTAAGGATAAAATTAATTTCTAAAAGATATAATTTCTTATTGACTTTTTTTTTCATGGTTACACTTATAAGTGAGATGCTTGGAATTATTGAAATTATACAAATATCTTTTAAAATAAAAAGGAGGAAGAAATGAAAGTAAAAAGTTTGGTTTTTATTTTAATTTTATTAATAATATTTTCAATATCTTTTGCTGGATGGTTTGGAAAACCACATCTTCCGGTTGGAGTTAGTTGGGGTGGTGGGATTACTTACGGAAGAGAGCATATTTTGCAATAGTAGGGATGTATCGAAATAATTTTTATTCTTTTAATGTCAGGAGAGAGGAGGAAAACCGCTGGATACTTCGAACTTCTCTTCCTTGTGCGATGGATTCAGTAGGAGCGATAACTTATGGTAAAAATGAGTTTCAGTGGGGCGATAGGTTATTTAAGTTAGAACACGTATTTGTTTTAGCTCGGACATGTCCTACGCAAGCAAACATTTTTATTTATACTTTTAGTCTTGATACGGGAGCATCCGGTACGTGGGAAACTTTTCAATTAGGTATACCATACAATCAATTAGGACATGGTGCTTCAATAACATTCAGACCAACTAATTATATTTATTGGGACCCCACCCTTTGGTGTTATGTGATAACTCTTGGTGAATTATATTTTACCCAAGGAAATATGACAGGTAACTTTTATTGTCTTCCTATTAAACAGCTATTCTCGCCTGTTGTTTGTGATACAGCAATTGCTTGTGATTGGGTTTTTCCGCCTGATAACGGAGTATTAGACGCTATGAAAATTTTCTTTAGATGGGAAACTATACCAAACGCTAATTATTATTACCTCCAAGTAGACAAAAATCCAGATTTTTCTTCACCAATATTGGATATTACAACTGACAAAAATATTTATAATTCTAAAAAGATTTTTTCTCCCGGTGTGTATTATTGGCGCATCTGCTCCGATGTTTCACCTATTTGGGATTCGGCAAAAAAATTTCAAATAATAGGTCCTGTGATTCGTAAAAGAGCAGTTCCAGAGAGCCTTGGTGTTGGTGGTTCAATTGCTTATCATCGTTTTAAAATGCGCGAGCAGGATACTACCTATGCGGAAAGTATTTATTGTCTAATTGGCGGTTCCCGACAACGTCCGAGAAAGCATTTCTATTGTTATTCTGTGCACAAAGATAGCTGGTTTATGGTAGATTCTACGCGTATTGGCCAAAAAGTTGGAGCTTCGCTCACGTCTTGTTACCAAGGCAGACACCCGTACTGGAAGAAAAGACTTTTAGCAACATTGGCACCCAGAGACCCCGACGGCACTCTCCCACATCACCGCATTTACCACGTACCCGAAAACGAGTGGTACCCAAGCGAGGATCCTATACCCCACGAATTGGGTGCCGGTGCTTCAATAACATTTGATTGGGAAAGAGAGGATCCTTATTTAGTTATTGGTGGTGGTGAAAATAATTTCCTGGTATATCATCGTTCTTCTGATGAGGAAGAAGATTCTTTGACTGAGGGTGGACAATCGCTTATAACCAACAAAATAGTATTCTTTTATTCTTCTGAAAAACCTTCTTACGGAGAAATTTCAATTTATAATCTTTACGGAAAAAAGATAAAGACATTATTTAGAGGAAAAATGGAAAAGAAAGAGTACCAGCTAATTTGGGATAAGAAAGATGAAAAAAAATTTTCTCCGGGTATTTATTTCCTTATAATTAACACAAAAGAGAAGAAGGAAAGAATTAAGATAATAATAACGCATTAAAAAGGAAAGGGGGCTTTTTCAGCCCCCTTATTAAATTATATTTATGAAAAAAATGTTATTTTTAATTTTACCTTTAATAATTAATTCCCAAATTATTGATACTGTGATTCGGTTTAATAAAGAAGTAGGAGACTTATTTTATATTCCTAAATGGAATAAACTTTATATAAATTTTTTTAGGAGTGGTGATAGAAAATTTTGGGTAATGGATTGTTCTACTTATCAAATAAAAAAAGTAATTCCAATACCTACTGATTATAGGGGTGCGGCGCATGGCGCATATAATTGGAAAAGGGATAAATTATACTGTGGTTTTAATCCAAGTCCTGAGAGCCTAATAGTTATTGATGTGAAGAGAGATTCAATAATAAAGATTATAGAAATTGAGGCAATAAGGCTGGAGGGAATATGTTATAACTCAAAAAATGACAAAATTTATGTATCAGAAGATACCTCTATAGTAGTTATTGATTGTAAAAACGATACAATAATCAAAATAATAACTCAATCTCCATATTGGTTGAGTGGCTTTGTTTTTTGGGATTCAATCGGTAATAAAGTATATTGTGGAAGTGCAGAAGATGTTGTAGGAGTAATAGATTGTGAAAAGGATTCATTAATTAAAATAATTTCTACCCGTGTATGGGTACCAGCACATGCTGTTTATAGTTCTATTCAGAGAAAATTATATATAACTTCATACTGGGGAGGAAGAGCAGCAGCAATTTGCACCCGTGGCGATACTTTAATAAGAATATATGATGAGGAGTTAGGACTTTGGAATATAAGAAACATTTATAATGAAAAGGAAGATAAAGTTTATCTTGCAGGATATGGTATTGCAGTAATTGACTGCCAAACAGATTCAATAATTAGATGGATTACAGAGCCAATTGATTTAGCAAATATGTATCTTGCCGAATGGAGTAACCGACTATATGTAGTCACCGCTGTGACAGATTATAATATACTTAGTGTGATAGATTGCAAAAATGATTCAATAATTTCCCAATTAAGATTTGGAAGGTTGGCTAGGGATCGGTATGGAATGACAGGAAATCCAAATACCCATCAGATTTATATTGCTGACCAACTTGATTCTTCCCTTTATGTTATTCGTGATACAATTATTCTGTCTTTAAAAGAAGATAATTCCAAAGGTAAGAAAATAAAAAAATCTTCTACCATAAAATCTTTTTTAGATATGTCTATTTTAGAGAACTCCGATAAGATTGAGATTTATAATGTATCAGGCGAATTACTCATAAAAGCCAAGAAAGATAAAATTTCTTTAAAAAGAATAAGAAAAGGAGTTTATATAATCAGAGATAAACAAAGAGGAAAAATTATTAAAATTATAAAACTTTAAGATAATCTCAAAAAATACCTTCTCCTACTACATTAATAATTAAGAACCTATAATCTTGGCAATATCAATTACTTTGTCTTCTTCTTTTAAGGTAAGAAGTTTCACACCGCTTGCCTGTCTTGAAAGTTCTTTGATTTCCGATACTTTTAGTCTTATTACTGTTCCTTTTAAAGTACCAATAATTATTTCATCTTCTTCTTTGACACTAATTACTTTTACTAAGTCTCCTGTTCTTTCGGTTATCTTTATACCAACAACTCCTTTGCCACCTCTTTTCCTTTTTGGGAAAAGTTTGTAACTCACTAATTTACCAAATCCATTTTCACTTACAAATAATAGTTTTTCATCTTCTTTAATAATTGTTCCAGAACAGACTTCATCACCTTTTTCTAATCTTATTCCAGTAACACCGACTGCATTCCTTCCCATCTCTCTCACATCTTTCTCAGAAAACCTTAATGCCTGTCCTTTTTTGGTAAATACCATAATCTCATTTTTGCCATTAGTAATAAAGGTATCTACTAAATAATCATTCTTTAACAGTTTTATGGCAATTATTCCTGTTTTTCTTGGATTAGAGAATTCTTCTAAAGAGACCTTTTTAACCTTTCCAAAAGCAGTAATCATAAAGACATAGTTCTTTTTATTAAACTCTTTCACTGATAAAGTAGCAGCAATCTTTTCTTCTTTTTCTAATTCTAAAAGATTAACAATTGGTCTGCCTTTTGATTGAAAAGAACCTTCGGGAATCTCATAAACCTTTAACCAATAACATTTACCTTTATCGGTAAAGAATAGTAAATAATCTTTTGTCTGGGCAGTAATTAAATGTTCAACAAAATCTTCTTCACTTATTTCTGTTCCACTTCTTCCTACTCCTCCCCTACTCTGTTTCCGATAAGAAGAGACCGACATTCTTTTGATATATCCTTTATGAGTAATTAAGATTGTCACATCTTCTTCGGCAATCAAATCTTCTAATTTTACCTCTTCTACTTTTCCTTCAATTATATCCGTTCTTCTCGCATCACCATATTTTTCTTTCAACTCTAACAACTCCTTTTTTATTTCTTGCATTATTGCTGGTCGAGAGGCAAGTAAGGATTTTAAACGGGAAATCTCTTTTATTGTTGCCAAATACTCATCCTCTATCTTTTTTCTTTCTAAACTTGTCAATCTTGCCAAACGCATATCTAAAATAGCATTCGCCTGCTTCTCGGTTAATTTAAACTTTTTCATTAAACCTTCTCTTGCCTTTTCAGTATCCTTAGAAGATTTGATTAAGTTAATCACTTTATCAATATTATCTAAAGCAATTTTAAAACCTTCTAAGATATGTGCCTTCTCTTCTGCCTTATTTAATTCAAACTTTGTCTGGCGATAAAAGGTTTGATAACGAAATTCCAAGAAGGTTTGGCAGATTTCTTTTAAATTCATTAATTTAGGAACATTATCTAATATTCCTAAAAAGATAATCCCAAAGGTTTCTTGCAAAGGTGTGTGAGCATACAATTGAGATAAAATTACTTCTTTACTTACATCTCTCTTTAAATCAACAACTATTCTTATTCCATCTCTATCTGATTCATCTCTTAAATCGCTTATTCCTTCTATTTTCTTTTCCCTTACCAATTGAGCAATTTTTTCAATCAAAGCAGATTTATTTACTTGATAAGGAATTTCTGTGATTACAATCCTTTCTCTTCCTCCTTTGGCTTCTTCAAATTTCACTCTTCCCCGAACAATAATCTTACCTTTACCAGTAAGATAGGCTTCTTTTATTCCTTCGGTTCCAAGAATTATTCCGCCGGTAGGAAAATCTGGTCCTTTAATATAATCTAAAAGTTTTTTATCAGGGAGAGTGGGATTATCTATTAAAGCTACAAGTCCATCCACTACCTCTTTAAAATTGTGTGGCGGAATATTTGTTGCCATTCCCACAGCAATTCCCGAAGCACCGTTTAATAAAAGATTGGGAAATGTTGCCGGTAATAAAACCGGTTCCTTAAGACGGGCATCAAAATTGGGAACAAAATCAACAGTGTCCTTATCTATATTTTTAAGCATCTCTTCTGCTAATGGCGTCAATCGTGCTTCAGTATAACGATAGGCAGCAGGCGCATCCCCATCTATAGAACCAAAATTTCCTTGTCCCTGAACCAATGGATAACGCATTGAAAAATCTTGTGCCATTCTTACCAAAGCATCGTAAACTGCCATATCGCCATGGGGATGATATTTACCTAAAACATCGCCAACGACCGTTGCTGATTTTTTAAAAGGACGATTAGAAAAAAGACCAAGTTCATACATTGAATAAAGAATTCTTCTTTGGACTGGTTTTAACCCATCACGAAAATCCGGCAATGCCCGTCCAATAATTACGGACATTGCATAATCTAAATAGGATTTCTTTATTTCATCTTCTATATAAACAGTAATTATCTCTTCTTTCATTGCTTATATTATAATTAATCTAATTGAATTTTCAATTTAGATATATTAAAATAAATAGATGTTTAAAATTAAATTGCGTGAAGAATGGTGTAAAGGGTGTTATTTTTGTATAAATATCTGTCCCAAAAAGGTATATACCTATTCTAATGAATACCATCCAAGAGGATTTAAGAAGGTAAAGATTGATAAGGAAGAAAACTGTATTGGTTGTCTTTTGTGTGAAGAACTTTGTCCTGATTTAGTAATTACTATTATAAAGGATGATAAGAAGAGTTAAATCTTTATTAAAACCAGGAAAATATTTTATGCAAGGAAATATTGCTTGTGCCGAAGGAGCTCTGGCTGGTGGTTGTCGCTTTTATGCCGGCTATCCAATAACACCTTCTTCGGAAATAATGGAACATATGGCAAGAAGATTAAAAGAAGTTAATGGGTATTTTATCCAAATGGAAGACGAGATTGCTTCTATCTGTTCAGTTATTGGTGCTTCTTGGAGTGGAATAAAGGCAATGACCGCAACAAGCGGACCAGGTTTCACTTTGATGCTTGAAGGAATTGGTTATGCGATCATGACCGAAACTCCCTGTGTAATTGTTGATGTCCAAAGGCAAGGACCAGCAACCGGTCAGGCAACAAGACCAGCCCAAGGTGATGTAATGCAAGCAAGATGGGGTGCTTCCGGTGATTACCAAATTATCGCCCTTGCTCCCTGGTCAGTGGAAGAGATGTATTATCTAACAATTGAAGCCTTTAATCTTTCCGAAAAATTTCGAGTGCCAACAATAGTTTTAAGTGACGAAATAATTGCCCATTTAAAGGAGACATTAACGATAAAAGAAGAAGTAATAATTTATGAAAGAGAAAAGGATATAAATAAACCACCATTTTTAGGAGATGGCAAAGTTTCGCCAATGCCTTCTTTTGGCGAAGGCGCAAATCTTTTAATAACTGGTTCCACCCATAATGAATGGGGGGTAAGGAAAGCCTTTGACCCTATTTCTCAGGAAAAACTTACTTCCCATTTAATAAAAAAGATAAAAAATTGTGAAGAAGAAATTTTAAAATATGAAACATATTTTATTGATGATTGTGATTATTTAATTATTGCTTTCGGCAGTGTTGCCCGAAGTGCTCTTAAAGCAATCCAGATGTTAAGAAAAGAGAATATCAAAGTTGGACTTTTCCGGCCAGTTATTCTTTGGCCCAGCCCTATAAAAAAGATTAAGGATTTAATAAAAGAGAAAAAGATTATTGTTTGCGAAATGAATCAGGGACAACTAATTGAAGAAGTTAAAAAATATAAAGAGGAAATTTTTGGCTTATTTAAAACTCGAGGGGAAGCGATTTATCCTTATGAAATTTATAATTTTATAAAAAATTTATGAGTGAAAAATTATATAAATATTTGAGAGAAGAAGTTTTCCCTACTCCTTTTTGTCCAGGTTGTGGTCATGGAATTTTATTACAAACTATTTTAAGGGCAATTGATGAATTAGATATTGATATTAAAAAAATTGTTTTTGTTTCCGGAATTGGTTGTGCTGCTTGGATACCAAGTCCCCATTTTAAGGCTGATACTTTACATACTTTACACGGCAGACCATTAGCCTTTGCTACCGGTATCAGGATTACCAGACCTGATTTAGAAATTATGGTAATTAGTGGTGATGGTGATTTAGGAGCAATTGGCGGCAATCATTTAATCCATACTGCCCGAAGGAATTTAAAAATAATTACTATCTGTGTAAATAATAGTATTTATGGAATGACTGGTGGTCAGGTTTCTCCAACAACACCAAAAGATATTATCACCGAAACCTCTCCTTTTGGAAATCCCGAAGAACCTTTTGATTTATGTGCCTTGGTAAAAAGTTGTGGCGCCGAATTTGTTTGCCGTTATACTGTTTTTCATACTAAACCATTAAAAAAATCTATCCAAAAAGCATTCCAAATTAATGGTTTTAGTTTTATTGATGTTATTTCGCCCTGCGTTACCCATTATGGCAGAAGAAACAAAATGCCTACCCTTTATGATTTCTATCAATTTATTATAAAAAACATTATCTCTTATGAGAAGGCAAAAAGTCTAAACAAAGAAGAATTGAAAAATAAAATTATTATTGGTGAATATGTATAAAGATTTAGAAATAAAAATTAGCGGTACTGGTGGTCAAGGGATTGTTGTTGCCGGTGAAATCCTTGCCAAAGGAGCGGTATTAAAAAATTATAATGCCAGTGTCATTCCTTCTTATGGCTCACAGGTAAAAGGTGGTTGTGTAGAAGTCCAGATAATTATAAGCAAAGAGTTTATTCCTGCTCCCTTTGTTGGCCAGTTAAATATTCTCTGTGCCTTATCACAAATTGGTTATGATAATAATTTAAATCTAATTAAAAATGAAACTACTATATTTTATGATGAGACCTTAGTAAAAGAGATAAAAGATATTGGCAAACATATTCCTGTTCCTGCTACTCAATATTGCTTAGAAAACTTTAATACTACTTTACCTGCTAATCTATTTTTTATTGGTTTTTTAACAGGATACTTGAAAGATTATTTAAATATCTCAGATTTAGAAGAAATCTTAAAAGAAGATAAAAAATTATTTACTGAAATTAATTTAAAGGCATTAAAAGAGGGTTATTTATATTTTAAAGAAAAGGAGGTATAATGATTAAGACAAATAAAGAAAGATTACCAATAATTTCCGTTATTGGAGAAATTTCAATGCCGATAAGAAGATTTCCTTATACCGTAAGTCACGAGGGAGAATTATTTTCTTTTCCGGGAACTGGTGGAATAACTTATAATGTAAAAGTTGGTGATAAAGCCTTTGGTTGGATTGGTGACCATATTGAACCAGGAGTATCAATAAAATTAAAAGACGAAAATGAAAATCGGGCATTAAATACTTATGCTTGTATTGGTAATGAAGCAATAGTTGTTAGTGGTGATGCCAAAGGAAGTAAAGGCTATGTTACTGGTAAACACGGTGGAATTGAGCATATTTTAGTATATTTTTCTGATGATATTTTAGAAAAACTAATAATCGGTGATAAAATCCAGATAAAGGCAAGGGGTCAGGGATTAAAAATTGAAGGTTTAGATGATGTTATATTTTATAATTTAGATCCAGAACTTTTGGAAAGAATGGTTGACATTGGTTTAAAAGTAAAAAATGGAATACTATATTTTCCGGTTACCCATATCATTCCGCCGGCAATTATGGGCAGTGGTTTAGGAAGTATTGCTACTTCTTCTGGCGATTATGACATTACTACCCAAGATAAAGAGAGTATAAAAAAATATGGCTTAGAAGATTTAAGATTTGGTGATATTGTTGCCTTAATTGATACTGATAACCGTTATGGTCGCTGTCTTAAAAAAGGAGCAATCTCTATTGGTGTTGTCGTCCATTCTAACTGTGTAATTGCTGGTCATGGTCCAGGAGTTACCACAATTGCTACTTCGGTTAATGGTAAAATAAAACCAGTTAAGAACAAAAAGGCAAACATTGGCTATTGTTTAGGAATTCTTGAATGAAAAATAAAAGAATATCCTGGGATGAGTATTTTATGAAAATTGCCGAAATGGTCGCCGAACGCTCTACTTGCCTAAGAAGAAAGGTTGGCTGTGTAATAGTCAAAGATAAAAGAATATTAGCAACCGGTTATAATGGTGCACCAAGTGGTTTAGCCCATTGTGAAGAGACTGGTTGTTTAAGAGAGAAGTTAAAACTAAAACCTGGTGAGAAAATTGAGATCTGCCGAGGAATCCACGCTGAACAGAATGCTTTAATTCAGGCTGCTGCCTTTGGTATAAATGTTTCTGACGCAGCAATTTATACTACTCACCATCCTTGTATTACCTGCACCAAAATGTTAATCAATGCCAAAATTAAAAAGATTTATATAAAAGAAGATTATCCTGATAAACTATCCAAAGAGATGTTAAAAGAAGCAAAAATAAAAGTAATCAAACTAAAATAATGTTCTTTTTACCTTTTTCTCTTCTCTTTTTTCTCTTTTTATTATTCTTTCCTCTATTTTTTCTACTTGTTCCCTTGGGAGTTATTAATATCTCCTTCCAAAAATTAGGTCTATCACCAGAATTTGGTTTTCTATTTTTTCTATTATCACTAATCGGTAGTGGAATAAATATTCCGATTATTGAAGAAAAAGTTTACAGAGAAGAAGACTTTTATCTTCCCTATCCTTTTTCTTTATTTTATCGCCTACCAAGATATCAGAAAAAAATTATTGCGATAAATTTTGGTGGCTGTATTATGCCTTTATTACTTTCATTATATCTTTTATCAAAAGTATCTATTCTTTCAGTAATTATCTGTACTTTTTTAATGATTTTAATAAGCAAATATTTAAGTAGACCTGTTCCTGGCATTGGCATTGTTATGCCGGCAATAATTCCGCCAATATTTTCTGCCATTTTTGCCTTAATCTTTGGCAAGCCAAATCCTTCAGCGGTTGCTTATATTTCCGGTGTCCTTGGTGTCTTGATTGGCGCTGACTTATTAAACCTATCAAAGATAAGAAAAACAAACTACTCAATCTTATCAATTGGCGGTGCTGGTGTCTTTGATGGTATCTTCCTTGTCGGTATTATCGCCGTCCTTTTGATTTAATACCAAAAAGAAAGAAAATATTAAATATTAACATAAAAATCTTATAAAATTGAAATTCTTATTAAAAAAATTGCTTATTATTATCTCTTTATAACCAATGAAAATCAAAATCTATACTATCTCCTATACTGCTCCCTTCTCAATAGAAAATAGAATCCTCCTGTTTTATTAATATAGATTTTATAAAATATATAAATTAGTTATTAGTGAAAAAAATCAAACGTCGATAGCACCTCCATTTTGGATTTTAAATTATCATTATCTAATAACTTCCTTATCCAATGATATTTGTTATAATATCTTTTAACCAACTGATAGCCATATTTTATCATATATTTCCCCCATATATATAAGACGTAAAAACACCCCAAAAGGTTACCACTTTTTTAATTTGATATTTCTATTTCGGAAATTATCTAAATCATTATTTTAATAGCTGTTTAATACATTTATGTAATTGGTTAAGACATCGTTACCAGCCATAAGGTGACAATAATCAGGAGAATAATAATCTAAAATAATAACCGGAAAATTAGCAAAATTTTCATTTAAATGAGTTAATCCTAAAGATTTGAGTTTTTCTAAAGGAGTTAAATTATTCATACCATAGCCAAAATGTGGTCTTTCGGTATT
>JBDRVE010000036.1 GCA_039801725.1 candidate division WOR-3 bacterium
GAATATGGTAGGAAACGTAAAGTTAGCAGAGCGCCGCCTCAGAAAGAAAATAGCTTCTTCAATAAATGTTCCTGAAGAGAAAGCCTTGGACTATTATAATCTAATTGCTTTTTCTGAAAAAGACGGGACTCTCAGTAAGTTTGAGACAAGAGCGGTTTCCTATACAAATTACTATATCTGTCCACTAGAACAGGTGGTAATAAGCGAAAATAAGGAGCTGAGAATAAAGAGTATAGATTCACTTATTAACATTGGCTCTGACCAAACATTTACCAAAGGTACAGCTGTTTGCCGCTTCATAGGTTTCTCTAACCCGCCTATCCTCCTATTCGCAAAACCTTCAAGCGTGGAAACCGACAAGATCGCTGATGAGATTAAAAAATTGGAGGCATACATAGAGAAGCTGGAAGAAGAGAGAAAGAGCGGAAGAATATCGAAAGACGTGTATGAAAAGCTGAAGGAGGAATACGAGGAAAGACTTGAAAAATTAATAGATAAGCTTCCATTATGAGTATTAATTGGTTGAAGGATATAAGATAAAAATAGTGTACCTAATTTATACTGTGTACCTGTAGGGACATTTTTATTCTAAAAGCTAATGCTATTCTTTAGAATATTTTTCTTTTAGTGATTTATAAGTCCTTTCTGAAATCTTTCCTTCTTTAAATAGTTCTTCAAGCCTCTGTAATTTCTCTTCTTTCGTCTCTGCTCCTACTAATGATACAACAGGAACTACTGAGACAATTCTGGTCTCCTTATCTATTCTTATGGAGTATTCTCCTTGCATGTTTATATTTGCAAATATTTTTTCTAAATCTTCTTCGCTCATTTTGAACTTTGTTGCTAATTCGCCCAAGGTTAGCCTATTATTATAGCTACTGATTGTACCTATTATAGTCTCATCAGCCTTTTTTATAGAATTCATCAGAAAACTTTGAAAATAACCTATCAAAGCATCTACTATAGCAAACAAGATTAAAAACCATATGAAATCATAGAAAAGAGGCATCTGGAAAGCTTTTATTAAAGACTCTGTCCTAATAATCCAAATTACCTGGAAAAGCAGGTAAGCAAAATAAATCAAAAACAACCCTCTCTCAACATATCTTATTATTATCATTCGCGATGAAATAGCACGTTGAGTACTGCTCATTTTAAACTAAATTTATTATTTGCCTAATTTAAACTTTATTCTGAAAACATTGGAAAGATCTTATCTGAGTCCATTCATTTCTTCCACCTGTTTATCAGCTCCTCGATCTTTTTCTCGTATTCGGTCTTAAGTTTTTCATAGATTTCCATAGAAACTTCTCTCCTCTCTTTTAACTGTTCAAGTCTCTCTAAATATTCTTCATATTTTTTAATCTCAGCCTCTATTTCTTTAATACGTACAGAAGTCAAGGATGATAAAGATAAAGGAGTAGGTGATTTCCATATTAATCCTCCAATGCCCCCAGATAGGAGAAAAACGATGCCTATGGAAAAAACCTTCAATAAAATAGATAATTGATTCAGGGGATCTTCCATATAAATAACGACCATAACTACTAAGACTCATTATACCGAGAACTCCAAGGATAAAACTGATTCCAGAAAAGACCAGTAGAATGATAGAACCAGCAGTAACTATGCTCTTATCAGTAGAAAGCATGAGAAATGCACCTATTAGAAGAAAAGTTATTATTCCAGATCCTATAGCGATTATTAATCCTCCCACCCCATAAGGAGCCATTAAGCTCGACACAGCTAAACCGCTCACGGTAAGGAAAATAATGCCTGTAAGCGATAATACGAATGCTATTTTTATTTTATGCATTTTTAAGTTAACGTAATATTCTTGTTTTTTATCTTTTTTGCAATACTAGCTAATCTTGGATAGTAGTTATACCTATGCTTTTGCTTTTAAATACTGTCGGGACATTTGGAAAAACTCGATTCAAAAAAAATTCACAGTAGAAAAATTTATAAAGAAGCTATATTATATCAACATGAAATGAAGAGAATAGAGTTTTTTAAAGACAGGCGAGGTATAAGTGGTGTGGTGGTAGCTATATTACTTACGGTAATAGGTATTGCAGGTGTCGTGCTCCTTTGGACAGTGATACTGCCGATGTTTACTAATATAGATTTTGTGATATTGAATGCAAAGTTGCTGATTACGAATACCGGGAAATGTTTCATTGAGATAGAAATAATGAATAGTGGTGGTATGGATATAACGAAGTTAAAAGTTAAAGATGCAGAAGGAACTTTCGGTGTTGAGAATCTCTTAGATGCGGGGGAAGTTCTCAGAAAAGGAGAGAAAAGAACCTTTGTTAAAGAAATTTCAGATAAGGGTATACAATCCGGCAACACATACCTTATTCAAGTAACAGCCGAAGGAGGCGGGCGTTATACTGATAAAACAATATCTGTAACTGCTGTTAGTCAGTAGCTTATTATTAATCCCCTAAACGTAATCTGTTTTTCGTTTTTCTGAAAAAATAGTGGTATTAATAAAACATAGCCATCATTAATTGTCTTGATTTGAAAATAAATTTGTTTAGAAAAGAGGAAAAATTTACCATGTTGAGCTCTTCTTTTTAAGAAAAAGGTTTGGTATGCAACGATGTCAATGTTTTGTTAATTAAAAACTTAAAATATCCTGTCTAATTTCATAGAGTGATTTTGTTGTTTTGAACCTCAAAGTTATATAGGTGTAAAAACTTTATATACGTCTTCTTTCTTTATCTATGGGAAATGCCTGAGTCAATAACTATTGTTGTACCCACGGAAGGAAAACAAATCGAGATAGAAGTTGAACCCTACCATACCCCAAAGGATATAATAGACCTAGTAATAAGTCAGCTTAAGCTGAGAAGTGGTGAATGGGTGTTGACTCTAGGAAGCAAAGAAATTACATCGAATGATACGAGAACACTGGGAGAAATTGGAATAAGAAATGGAGATGTGCTACATTTAATGCCCAGAGTAATAGGAGGAATGTATTAATAACCGAAAGGATTTAGAAATGTTACCGATAAATCTATTGCTTAAAAGGCTCGAAAACGAGGAAAACGAACTTCGGAATTCTCCTTATGTCAGAAGATATTTCAAAACAGATTATTTTTCTGGAGAAAGAGGTAGAAAGATGAACGTTTATACAGTGTACGGATGGGAGGAAGTTGAAGTTGTTAGAACATACGAAGTAGAGTTTGAAGCACCATGCTACTACAGGCCTAGAGAAGGAGCGGACCCATTGCCGTTGACTACAGGCGTTGTAAGGATCTACGTTTTAAGATGGTATCCATACTATGACGACAGTAGGCGGCTAGGGGCTCCTGTAAGGCTGGTTTGGTTGTCTCCTATATTCCATCCGAACATTGCCCCCGGGGAAAGGTTTGGAGGGAACGGTGTAGTATGCTGGAATTTATTAAAAGCATCGATGACAAAAATGTCACTTATTGGGATAATAGAGGGCTTAAGGGTTTTAATTTCTAATCCTTATCCTGACGATCCTATTTCAATCCCGAAAATTTGTAAAGATGCTGCAGAATATTTTAAGAAGCATCCTCCTCCAAAATTGCTGAGGAAAAATGTCTAGTTATAGTAATGATATCTATGAAGCTTACATTTCAATTAAGGCTTTAGCAAAAATAGAGAATCATGCTGCCTTAAATGAAAATGTTGAAGTACTTGGTTTCCTTCTTGGAGATTTTTGTGAGTGGAATGGAAAGAATTATACTTTAATAATAGATAGTCAACCTGTCAAAAGCATCTCAAAGCCAGATATTGTAAAACCCCATGAAAATTCTTTAGCAAAAGCCTTAAGTAAAATTAGTAAGACATTAAAAGAAAATATTATAGTTGGTTGGTATCATTCACATCCTGATTATGGATGTTTTTTATCTTCTATTGATATTCAAACTCAAAAAAATTTCTTTTCAAATCCTAATCATATCGCATTAGTAATTGATCCAGTAAGAATGGAACTAAAGTTATTCAAACTTATAGATGATTCGTACAGGGGAATATCGTTTGCTGTTTTTGAAGAAGTGAAGAAAAATGAATAATGAATATGATAGTGTTAAGTTAAAGGTTAAAAAGATTATTGAAAGAGAGGTAAAGAAAATTCAACCGCCAATTCCACCAAAATACAGATATGTAATTGTTCATCCGATTGGTGAAATGCCTTTCCATTACCGACCTTTTTTAAAACAACTCAGGAAATACAGCCATATTAGGAATAAAGATATTTGGAAACTTGTTGTCTGTCTTCTACTTTTAAATTCTATTCTAAGTATACCATTGGTTTATTTTATTTTTATACTTCATGTTCAGATGACTTTAAACGAAATAAATATTATGCATTTAGAAGGAAATAAAGTAAAAATATCAGTAAGAAATATTAATTGGTTCGTTAACACCATTACAAATGTCTTTACAGAATTATCTGTTAAATCAATTCCAAGTAATACTACAATAAAATTAAGCTATGTCGATGAGATCGATTTTCCAATCAATGAGAACGATAGATTGCTAGTTGTCAATGTGGAGGTCAAGCTTTTAGGTATTTTACTATTTAGAGGGGTGAGATTTTATGAGTTATAAGAAATTAAATGTTATCTTATTTTTACTAATATCACAATCATTGTTTATCAATATCAGAATACTCTGTTCATCTAATAATCAAGCTATCATATTTATTTTTAGGACTTTAGATGATGAAATTCCGATCAACGGCTTTCTTATCTTAAAGGCTTATAACAATTCCTTTTTTAAGAATTACGAAATAGTAGATGGAGAAGTTAAGCTTCATCCCAATTATAATAATCTTAATGCAAGCATTATTTGGGTTCCCTTTAACAGGACGATAATGGAGCTTGGAAAAATAGCAAATATAAACCCTTCTGGATTCATAATTTTAAAATTAAATGTAATAAATACCAAGTTAAAATGTGATACTCCGGGTGTAAATATTTCTAGAATAAAGCTATATCTCAATATTTATGATGAAAATCAGTCAAAAATTTGGGAAATGTACGAAGGGTCTATAAATTTAACTATGCCTGTTAGTGCTCAATTCAATTATAACGTAATTTATCCTTTTTTGGGAGAAAATTTCACAATATGTAGTGGAGAAATAAGTGCTAAGAAGGAACAAATCCTTAAACTAGATGTAATCGATATTAAAAGCATATGCATAAGATTAAGTAAAGCTATAAGCAATATAGTAATAAAGCTCGATTACGGCGGGAATTCTCTTTTCATAGGAAAAACCAATGAAAGCGGGATCTTAAAAGCACCCTCTTACATAATTCCAACTTCTATCGAGAATCTTTATTGGTTAGCTTTATATGAGGATAAAGAGGTTGGAAAAAGTCCATTTATAAAGGAGGATATGGAGGTCGTTTTGAATATAACTGATATCTACTTTGTATGCCTAAATTTTATCGACTTAGATGGAGGAAAAATAGGATATAACGAATTAGAAATTTATATAAATAAAACTCGATTAGAAAAACCCTTTTTTACACTTCTGGGTGGCAATTATATTTTGACAGTTAAACGTAGAGCAGATCCCTATTGTTTAAACGTTGGCACAAATATGACAAACCTTCCAGTAAATAAAGATATCAATATGACAGTAGAATGTAATTTAAGGAGATTTAATGCGCGTATCCACCAATTACAAGTCGAATGGCTTATTGGTGTTTTTAACAATCAACCAGTTTTATTACAGTATTCTGATGACATGTTGATTCCTTTTGGTACATTTTCCATGTATTCAAATAACTCTCTTATCGGGTACTTAAATAATAATGAAATTGGATTAAAAGTAGTTAAGCTATCGGAGAAAGTAGAAATAGTAAGTTATGAGCCGAGTTTAATATTAAACATTCCGGTGTTAATTATCCTTCAGTTATTGTCCCTGGTGCTATCAAACATTATCCTCATAAAATGGTATAAATCCAGAAGGAAATCGGTTAATTAGGCCTGGTTAAGTTGAGCTATTTTGACTAAATCAACATTATTGCAATTCCAACATTTTTCATTAGGGACAGATTTAAGCAATTCATTAATACAACTTTCATGATAAGGAGTTAGACAAGATGGACAAAATAGAAATTCCTCTATGGATTCAACTTTTCCCATGCATACAGGACACTTAGATAATAATACATCGTTAACATCAAGCATAATCGTTGAAGTAACTTTTTGTTGATTCTCCTCGCCTCTTATCAAATTTATAGCTTTCGGAAGAACCGTTATTCTTATTGGCAGAATATCACGGCTTTCGTATTCAGAAGGTTTAATTAATCTCATTTGATCTCTTGTAACTGATGGAATAACTATTCTGCCTTCTCTTATTTTTACCAATGGAAGTGGGATTTCAAAGTCTTTACCATTAATATCAACAAGTAAAGCGATAGCATGAAGAGTATTTGTCTCAACAAATATTACATTCTTGACTGTACCTACAAACCCTTCTTCTGAAAATACTTCCTGTCCACTTATCCTGATTTTTCTAAGCATTATTGTATTGTTTACCTTGCCATAAAATTAGAATATAAGCTTTATCAACATTAACTATGATATTTCGATGAGATGCTTAGGAAAAGTTTATATTCGTTTTATTTGAACATTAACTTAATGCTGACGGTAAAAAGGATTACTACAATTACCCCTGTTTCTCCAAAAACTATAAAAGTTTCTCCTTTAAGAAAAGATAGTATAAGAATTAGATCTATCCGCAAATTACCACATTTTTTAAAAAGCCTTCTGGAAATCTACGATTTAAATACGTTGATTTCAGAAAGAAGAAACCTGCTTAGAGTCGAGGAACTTACTATCCTTAGATTAATTGAAGAAAAGAATGAGAGAAATAAAAGAATTATTCTGCAGGTTTTAGAAGATACTCATAGGAAGATTAATATGTTAAACCTAAAAATGTATGCCTTGTTTCACGAGATTCCAATTTCTGAAAACGAAATAGATAGTTGGAAGAAAGAAGTAATCAACATTATTGACTATATCTATGATGCACAAATGAATAATGTAGAATATCCATGTAATCTTGAAGAGTTCTTAAGTTCTAAAGTTTCTAAATTGGTTAATCTAAAAGAAGCACTCGATTATAATATTAGTGAGTTAGAAAAAAAAGTCGAAGAATTTGAAAAGGAACTTGACAATATTGAGATAAAATACTCCATAGGATTATTAGATAAAGCAAGTTACGATTTTATCAAAGGTAGAATCGAAGAAACCTTGGAAAATATATTTAGCGAGCTTAAGGAATTAAAGCATTTTAGTATGCAGATAGGGTTTGCATCTAAAGTTCAGCTAATAGAAAATAACTTACGTGAAATTCTTCAACAGATTACACAAGTTGAAGAAAAATATAGATATAATGAAATTAATGAAGAAGAATATAACAGATTAATAAGTGAATTAAAAAAGAAGGAAAGTAATCTGAATGAACAACTGACAATACAAAGAAAGATATTTACAGAATTTTGTGAAAAAATAGGTATGCTAAAGTATAAAGGATTTCTTAAAAAGATAGAAAAGTTATTGGTATAGTAGAAATAATGAGTATAAGGAGAATTAATAAGTATGATATCAATGAAGATGTTTTTAGTAGACAAGTTCTTATAGAGGGATGGAATCAAAAAACCATAGAAAAAGGAAAAGTTTTCTTGGCAGGTGCAGGGGCTCTTGGTAATGAAGTTGTAAAAAATTTAGTTTTGGCGGGAATAGGAAAGATATATATAATGGATTTTGACTATGTAATAAAAGCTAATCTTAATAGATGCATTCTTTTTGATCTTGAAGATGCCGAACTAAAAATTCCAAAAGTCGAGGCTATTGCAAAAAATATAAAGAAGATATTAAAAAACATCAATACTGAAATAATTCCAATTAATGGAAATTTACTAGAAATAGACGAAAATGAAGATTTTTTAAAAGAGGTTGATATATATATTTCTTGTTTAGATAATGTTGCTTCAAGGCTTAAATTAAATCTATTATCCCTGATTAATAATAAACCTTTAGTAGACGGTGGAATGGAAGGTTTTGAGGGATATGTAAGAGTAGTAATTCCGGGAAAAACTGCCTGCTTAGAATGTGATATGAATAAAGAAGTAGTTTCAGAAAGAATTTCCTGCAGTGGAAGAATGCTAGATAATGGAATAGTTCTCCCTCTTTCTTCAGTTTCATCAACTACTTCTATAATTGGGGGGGTTCAATCTCAAGAAGTGTTTAAATTATTATTAGATAAAGATAATAGCAAATTAAAAGGACTTGCTGGTAAAATACTGTACTATATGGGAAGTGTTAACTATATATCAATAGTTGAAGTAGATAGGAGGAAAGATTGCATATGCAACGATTTCTATTAATAAACTTCAAGAAAAATAGGGATTGGAAAAATGTCAAGCGATTTAGATAAAGATTCTATAAAACTTCTAAAATACATACTTTCTCATTCAAAAAATGGAAATTTAACGATTTCTTTAGAAGACATGGTTAAGCAACTTGAAATGAATATTAATGATATATTAGATGCTTTAAAAAAGTTAGAAAAGATGGGAGCTATAAAATTAATGCAACCTCCAACTCCAGATTTTATTTTTAAGTCTTTAATATCTGAGGCTGCTGAATATGACTTAATGTATCTATTAGAAAGAATTGATGAGAAAACATATAAAAGGAAACTTGAAGAAATAGCATCTCGATCTAGCCTAAAAGATTTAACTATAGATAAATCCTGTTTAACTTCTAACATAGTCGATTTAAAGGAAGCTTTAAACGATATGGAATATCTATTAAAAATCATTCATGAAATCGTGATTTTGCCTTCAATGGAAAAGAACGAGAAGCAGAAGATTATAAATGATTTTTCTAACGAATTTCTTACATGTTTGGTTTATGTTAATAGCTTCCTAAGAAAGCTGGAATTTTTAAGCGAGGTAGTTTCAGAATCCTTAGAAAACTTTAAGAAAGTAAGAATCAAGGCAAAAATAATTGTTGAAGAGAAATTTGGAAAAGAATATGAAGAATTTAGAAAAAATGCGATTGAGAAACTTATTAACTTTTTCATATTAGGAAGCGTTTTATATCCTGAAGCATTTTATATGGGAGAAGAAAGCAGAAAATGTGATTCATGCGGAAAAGAAGTGGAAATATACTGGAGATATTGTCAGTTTTGTGGAGCAAATATAAATAAAGTTTTTTTGGCAACAAACCTAGTTGAAAGAAAACAAAGAATATGTTACAATTGTAAAAACGTTTTACCGTTAAAAAGCGAAGTTTGTCCTACATGTGGATTTAGTTTTTCTGAAGAAATAGCACGTATGGAAAGAATTTTATCTAATCTCAGAGAAGAGTTAGAATTACTAAGCGCAAGGGCAATTATAGAAGGAAATGATAGCGTAATAAATGAAATGAAGGAGAAAGAAACAAAATATAACGAGGCTAGGCTACACCTAGAGGAGTTGAAAAAAGCCTTTCAAGAACAAAAATTTGTTAATGCCGAGACAATGAAATATTTAATAGTTGACATTGATATAAAAAAATTTTATTCAATTTTACTAAAGAAAATTACCATATTTAGAGAACTAATGAATAAAGCAGGACTCCGTATCGATAAGTCTTTTGAAGAATCAGTAAAAAATATATTGGAGAATGAAGAAAAAATAATGGATCGTATCAGACATATTGTTAATGAAATACCTTTATCTCTGCAAGAATATCATATAATAGTGGGAAAGGATGAGAAATCGTTAGTTTGTAATTCTTGTGGATTGAAAAATATTGAGAGTGCACTTTTCTGTATAGAATGTGGAAATAGGCTTTAGGCTACTTTAAAGCAGTATTATTTGATTCCGGGATTTAATAAAACATTACACTTTTTGGTTTTTAAAAAAGAAAACTTTATGTACATCCGGCACTTATATTAGGTGAAACATAGTAGATGACTTTCCTTAAGCTAAGTAAGGATGATGCAGGTAAAAAATCCAAGAAATTCGAAACCTTTCCAAAAATAAAAATAAAAATCTTCTCTGCAGATTTAACCGGAGTAAGGAAGGAAAAGGAATATTTTGTAGAAAATACTCAGACTAAGATAATAATTGGCGAGAGAGAGGGTCTGGGAGTATACCTTGTTCAAGATCCACTAATAACTAAAGAACAATTGGAGATACTTGAAAAGACAGCAGGCGAATTGATTTATTCAGAATTAAAGAAAGAAGATATCCAAAAAATATTAGAAGAATTAAAAATAACACCTGGTCTTAAATATCTCATAATTAGAGAAATTAGTGAAGATAGGTACTCTAGCATAGACCCATTAATGCAGGATCCAAACATAGAGAGTATTGAGTGTACTGGCGCAAATGCTTTTCTGACTGTGAAATACTATGGTATAGGTCGCTTAACAACTAATTTGAAATACGATTCTGAGGAACTAGATCAACTAGTTCAAAGATTAGCTTATAAGGCAGGCAAAAGCATATCAAAAGCTAACCCGAGAATAGACAATGCTCGATTGCCCGATGGGAGTAGGCTTGCCGCAAGTTATATGGGAGAAATAGCAGGATCATCTACATTTACCATAAAGAAATTTCCTAAAACGGGATGGACACCCGTCAAGCTTTTGAAAAACAATACACTGACTCCGCAAATCGCTGCTATACTTTGGATATTTATGGAGAATAAGATGCCTATGCTCGTATGTGGGGAAATGGATTCTGGGAAAACTTCACTTGCAAATGCCATATGTGGTTTTGTTAAACCAACAGTTAGAATAGGTACGATAGAGGATGTACCTGAATTTAAGCTTCCAGTAAGACCTGAAAGTTGGTTAAGACGCTTTACTAGAGAATCACTTACATCGGATGGAAGACCGATAACGACGCAGGAACTCTTAAAACAAATATTAAGAGAAATTGTTGATTACATAGTTGTAAATGAAGTTAGAAGCGAGGAAGATGTACCCACCTGGATAAATGCGATAGCTGCAGGTAGTGGAGGAATTACAACTTTTCATGCACCAAATTTCGATGAATTATGCACAAGGATGCAACATCTCGGTATAAAAAGAGAAGAACTAACAGCATTACGAGGAGGAATAATTTTCATACGTAAGATAAGTGAAATGGGAAAAAGAAGAATAATTGAAATTGGCCATGTAATTCTAAAGAATGGTGAAACAAAATATGAAAGTTTTGTCTCATACAATATTCACAACGATTCTTATACCGTAGATCATGCAAAGCTAATGAATTCAAAAACTGTTGAATATCTATCAAAAACAACAGGCATTAACTTTGAAGAAGAATTGAAAAAAAGAACAGAATACCTCCAATGGTTAAAGGACCTTGCAGATAGAGATCCAAATGTTTTAGAACCCGAAGGGTTCTTGAATGAAATCAAAAAATACTATAAAAATCCTGAATACTATAAGGATCAGCAGTTGCCACCACTAAGAGAAGAAAAAGAAAAGGAGAATATGCTCCAACAAATAGACAGTACAGATATAGATGTTACTAAACCAAGGACTATTAAAATGATGTCAATTTCTAAAAGGCAATTGAAAATTAAATCTATTAGAGGAGTTTCAAAAAGAAGTCCACAGATTAGAAAAACAAAGGAGTGTAAGAGAAAATTCTGGTCACGTAAGTGATGTATCATGTTCAATATAGATAGGTATTTGTATTTAGCCCAAGCAGGCGTAACGCCAAGCAAGTTTAAAAAAACGTTTCTGACAAATATGTTAGTAGCTTTTTCTTTTTCATTCTTATTACTTTTTATTTCGCTTTTATTCAAATCTCATCTACTTCCAATATCAATACCTGACGAAATGATTTTCAACATATTACTCTGGTTCTCGCCTTTCCCATCGGTTATCACTCTTATACTATCTGTTGAACCATTATTAAAAGGTTATAATGAGTTAAAGCAAGTCGAAAAAGAACTTCCTTTCACATCAGCCTTACTTACACTTTATGGCGTAGCGGGTTTGCCCCCTTCTTCTGCCATAAGTAAGTTAGGTTCCTTTTCCGATATCTTTCCTGCCAGTGGCAGGATGTCGAAAAGAATCGAAAAACTTAAGCAACTGTATGCACTGGATGAATGGACAGCAGTTAAAAAAGAGGCAGAGATAATGGGTTCGGAGGCAATACAGGATTTCATTTTCTCGATAGTAGGTACAATAAGAAGTGGCGTAGACCTCTATATAATGTTAAGAGATAAAATGAAATCATCCTTCATGATTTTGAAGGAATCATATGTTCGGCTGTCAGAGACAATGAAGACAATGGCTGATGTGATATTGGTTCTATTCGGAGTACTCCCTATGGTTCTCTTTACACTCTATTCTATGTTTGCAACTCGAGAAAGTCTTCTTCAAATACAGGCGTATTCTTATGTTTTTGTTCCGTTGTTAACCATGCTTATAATTTGGATAATCGACTCCTTATATCCGAGAACTCCAATATCCTTCATGAATTTTTATAAGAGAATTATCTATTATGTCCCAATATCCGTAACTTCTGGAATAATAATATTTTTTGTTCTTCAACTTTTATCAGAAGTAATTAATTATATTAGTATGTATATAATAACCTTATCCTTGTTTTTCGCTATCTTTCCAGTATCAGTCATCGAGGGGATTCGTTTTTACAGAAAGATTCAAAAATTAAACAGGATAGAAAATATGCTTCCAAGCTTTTTAAGAGATATGACTGAAGAAATTAAGAGAGGGGTTTCTCCAATCCTTGCTATAAGCTCGTTAGTTAAAATAAAAACATATAATAAAGAATTTGATGAATTATTAAGTAAAGTTGAAAGAGCAGTTGTCTCAGGTTCTTCCTTTGAGGATGCCGTCAGATCTGTGAAGGATGATCTCTCATGGAATGGGCTGGTCATTTTTTCATTGCTTTCAGAAGCGATTAAATTTGGTGGCAAGGGTGAAGTCTTTGAAGAAGTTACTAATATAACTAGGGAGATTACCGACACGAATAAAGTGATAAAACAAAACATTTCCCCATTGAAGATGTTCAGCTTTATGACAATGATGCTATTAATATTGGTTATTGGTATTCTTATCAGAATCATTGTAATCCCACTGAGTGAGTGGGGCTCAGTATTTTCTATGGCTCAAACTCGAATAGCTTCTGTAATGATGTTTAGCTTTCAAGTAGTGTCAAAAGAGAAACTCCCTTCTTTCATAGACATAGTGTTTTCAGGAATGATTATAAACGCTGTTTCTTTAGGATTATTAACTGGAAAGATTAGCGAAAATAAAATTGGCGTAGGGCTTATATATGTGGTGATCTACTTGTTAATCTCGCTGGTTTCCATGTTCATAATTATGCTTGGTGTAAATATAGGATGAACGCTGTGCTAGAGGCCGCTGTTGGAATCGCACTGTTCATCATAATTATTTCATTTACAACATCTAGAGTGCAGGATGTTTTCTTAGCAAATGCACAAGAAGCACTTTATGAATCTCTTAAACAAAGAGGATATGCAATATCTAGTTTCATAAAATTATGGTTAGAAACTAGATTCGACTCCATAGATGAGATTAAAAATATGGATGAAGAAAGTTTTAAAAAGGTTTTTATCTATAGGGACATTCCTGTAGCTTATTATGTGAAGATAAGTCCTATAGTCGAAGTTGTAAAAAGGAAAATGTCTGGAGAAATAATAGAAAGCATGGAGAATGTAAATGCTATAGAGAAAGGAAATAAAGAAATTTCAAGTCATGCCATAAGGATAGTGGATATGGCTAGGATTAAAAATGTCCTATGGTTGATAGAGGTGTATTTATGGGTTGAGTAAAAAGAGGGGGCAAGCAAGGTTAATAGAATTATCACTGGCATTAATTGTTCTATTGCTTGGCTTCTTAATCATAAATTTCTTGAATGTTTTAATGGTTAGTACAAAATCCTTTAGGGACTTGTCCAATGTGGCTAATAGAGTTTTGACCATGCTTGACGAAAGAGACGTTCTTTATTGGATGATTTATGGTGAAGATGGAAACGGGAATGTTGAATTCTCAAGAAAAGTTTTAGAATCAATTTTACTACCTTCCTATGGGTATAACTTGACCGTTTACAATAAAGATTGGGAAATGCTGTGGTCAGTATCCAGACAATTCGATGCGAAAAGATCGGCAAGCGAGGTCTTCGTTTACCTAACTTTTAACGGCAAGGAAGATGTTAGAGTGATAGTTCTAAGCATATCAGGTGGGGAATGATGGATAAGCGTGGAGGATCATATATTATAGCGACCATGATAATTATGTTAACAATCATCATCGCACTTATTTACTCCCCAAGGTTTATGGAAGAACCTCCAATCTCCGGAAGGACAGAGTTACTTGAAAGCGTTTTAAAAGGAATATTGATATCGGAAATTGCCAATAGGACGAGGAAGGCCTTTGAATATTTTAAAGAGTATGTGGAAAACCCCGAAACCGGAAGTTTAGAAAATGTGGAAAAAAGTTTGAAAGAAAACAATTTTTTAGGAGACAAGAAACTAGGAGGTAATCTTATTAAGAGCATTTATGGTATAACCATTAAAGAGTTCTGCGAAGAAAAAATAGAATACCACATAGAGGAAAACAGGATACAGGATAGAAACTTAGTCAGCTTGACGTATTTAAACTTGACTTTAAAATACGATCTAACTGATCCTATTCTAGGAAGACTTAAGAGATCTCGAAGCTATTACATGAACCTAAGCAAAATCAGTATTAAGGAACTCGGTATGGCAAGCGGGACCATCCTCCACAAGTTGGATATTGAGTTCAACTTAGAAGATAGTAATGGAAAAGCTAAATATGTAAAGTATATGGTATATGTCCTAAACAAAACGAATCTGGAAGAAGTGATATACGGCGTTGCAGAAAGCGATGATGGACATTATGAATTAAGCGTTTTAATCAGACCAGAATATTTCATAGAAAAAAAGGAATTTGGAATAATGTTAATGGTAAGTGGAAACAGAGGTGAAACACTATGGGCCGTGATAAAAGTAAATTAGGGATGGCTGTCCCTGCTGCAATCGTCCTCTTCTCAGTACTTATCATGGCGGCAATCATAGCGTTCAACATTGCAATTCATACGGTAGAAATGAGCAGGATGCAAAGCTTAGGAATCTACTCTCTAGAACACATCAATAAGGCTATCATCTATTGCCTCGCAAATCCTCAGTCCTCCGCTGAAGTAATGGTCTCACTATCTGCAGACGAAAACATAGAGTTTGCTGAAAATACCATTTCATTCACATCGAAAAACAGAGCTGAAAAATCCCTCTTAGAAACATTACGCTCCCAATCCAATCAATACGAGATCATGATTAAAGCAGAAATAAAAGACCTAGGTAACGGAATAAGCATATCGTATAAAAGAATACTTCCTGAAGGAAGTGAAGAATGGAGAAAAATTCGCTTCGCCCCAGTCAAAATCACTCAAGGAAGATACAAGATAATCTTTCTCTCAACATCCTTCACCGATATAAAAGTGGCCATTATACAGCTTTGATTACAAGACGCACTACCTATGTAGTAATTCTTCTTTCTCTG
>JBDRVE010000037.1 GCA_039801725.1 candidate division WOR-3 bacterium
TGAAAAGTGATTAAAGATGGAAATTAAATTAAAGGATACAACAATTAAAATAAACTTTTTAAACAGAAGTATAACCATAGAAGATTGGATTAGAATAGATGAAAATACAAAAATTTGTTATCCAAAAAAAATAAAGTATGGTATTTTTAGTTTTTTAAAAGTTTTGTATTTACTTCTTATAAAAAAACACTATTACGAATTTTTGTTTTTCAACCTTATGGATAAAGTGATCCTATGAATGAAGAAAAAATATTTTGTTGGGTGTGTGGTAAAAGAATAAAAGGTAAAGCTATAAGGATAAGTGATTTGGTGTATTTTCCTTATCCTACTTATATTTGTGATAATCCTTTTTGTGCTTTAACAATAGTTGAAAGCAAATGCAAAATAATATGGGTGTTTTAAATGAAAATAGAAATATATGACATAAAAGAATTTACAAAAAAAGATATGGGATTGTATTTAGGTGGTTTGTTGGAAAATATTAGGTGGCAACTCGATTTACAAGAATGCCTTCTGTATTGTTATACAGATTATTTAACAATAGTTTATAATATAAATAAAGATGAAATGAAAATTTACCTAAAAAATTACAATTTCTTAAAAAAAATTATTGAGGTGACAAAATGACTAAAAAAGAAGAAAAGATATTGAAAAGTTGGGGATATTCAGAAGAAGAAATAAAATTTATTAAAGAAATGGGTTTAAAACATCTTTACCTATAAAGTATTTAAATTTGTATATACATAGTGGTATTATGGTAAAGCTTACAAAAAGAATTAAAGACAAAATAGAAAAGCATTTGAAAACATTAAGAATTGATAATCCTAATTGGATTGATTTATGGGATAGTAGTTTAAGTGTAGAAGAAAACTTAAAAAACATAATAGGGACTGAAAAACCTATTAATATAAATAAAGAAGAAATAGATTATTATAATAGTTTAGCAGAAAAACAAGAAAGAGAATATATAGCAAAGTTAATAGAAAAAGATTTACAAACAATTAAAAATTGTAAATCCATAGAATTGGATAACTACTTTTGGCAACTAAAAGAAATGCTAAATGTTTTTTTAAACCAAAATGAAATACACACTTTGTTTTTAATCGGAGATCCTGGTATGGGTAAAACATTTAACACACTTAGGTTTTTGTCAGAAAAAAATATAAGTTTTGAATACATTACAGGTTTCATAAGCCCCTTACAACTATACCATTTATTATACAAAAACAAGGATAAGTTAATAGTATTCGACGATACACAAGCCCTAATAAACAATAAAGCATCTTTAGGTTTGTTGTTAAGTGCTATGTGGAGTGCTACAAAACACAGAATACTACAGTGGAAAACTACTTCTAAAGAATTACAAGCCCCACAAATGTTTGAATTTAAAGGTAAGATAATTTTTTGCTTAAATTCTGTACCAAGCAATACAGATATTAAAACTTTATTGTCAAGGTGTTTTGTAGTTGAATTAAATTTCGACTACTATACTATTTTAAAAATAATGTATGAAATAGCTAAGTTGCCTGATAAGGATCTTACAATTGAAGAAAGGATTAAAATTGTCGATTTCATAAGAGAAAACTCAAGCCCTGCTACTCAAGATTTTAACCTTAGATTACAGAAAAAAATTGAAGTGATTTACAAATACAATAAAGAGAATTGGCAAAAATTGGCTAAACTTATGCTTAAGGAAGATAAAGATTTAGCATTAGTTAAACAACTATTAGAAAAAAATGTTAAAGTTAAGGATGCTGTAAAAGAATTTGTAGAATTAACAGGAAAAAGCAGAGCTACTTTTTTCATTTATAAAAAAAGATTAGAGTGCGTATAAATTTTAAAAAAAGTCTAATTAGTCTAATGGTTTTTATATGTGAGGCAACAAAAGCTCTATCTCAAAAGTGCGTATAAATTTTAAAAAAAGTCTAATTAGTCTAATGGTTTTTATATATGATGTTTTTGTTTTTTAAAACAGCTTTTAATTTATTGAAATTTTGGAGAAAACAAATGGCAAATCAATAACAACAGAAAAGTATTTATATTTATCTGTGTATATACACAAGTATGAAAGCATTATGGAAAGGTAGCATAAACTTCGGGTTGGTAAGTTGCCCCATATCACTATATGTAGCCCACAAAACGCACGACATAAGCTTTAACCAACTATGCCCTTGTGGTGGGAGGATAAGAGAAAAAAGGTTTTGTGAAAGAGAAAACATAGAAGTTCCTTACGATAAGATCCAAAAAGGTTTTTACATTTCAAAATCTCAAGGTTATGTTGTTTTCACTAAAGAGGAATTGGAAAAGCTTAAACCAAAGAGTAGTAAAATAATAGAAATAACAAGTTTCGTAAATGCTGATGAAATAGACGATTTGTTTATAGAAAAAGCTTACTATGTTTTACCTGATGAAAAGGGATTGAAAGCATACTTCTTGCTTAAAGAAGTTTTGAGCTTGACAAATAAGGTTGCTGTTGGTAAGATAACCTTACATAATAGAGAAAGCATTTGTGTAATAAAATCATACAAAAATGGATTGGTTTTGTTTTTGCTTTACTATCCTGATGAAATTGTTGATTTAGATAAGCTGTTTAAAGAGCAAGGCATACCTAAAGAAGAAGTTAAAAAAGAAGAGTTGGAATTAGCTAAAATGCTTGTTGAAAAACTTACAAATCCATTCAAAATAGAAGATTTCAAGGATAGCTACACAGAAAAATTACAAAATTGCATAATGGCAAAAATTGAAAACAAAGAGTTTAAAATTGAAGATAGAAGAGAAGAAACGAAAGAGTTTAAAGATTTGATGGAAGCTTTGAAGAAAAGTGTAGAAATAAAGTCAAAAAAAGTTGAAAACAAATAAGTATTTATACTTTATATTATTGTTTCTTTTTTGCAAATTGGACAAAAAAATTGATGTTTTCATCTTACCCCATTTAAATTGCTTCCATTTCTTTCAATTTCTTTAAATCTTCAATTGCGAGGAATACTTCCCTGTGTATTTTTTCCAAATTTTCTGCTGTATCTTTATTCTTTTGTATTTCATCTTCCAGCAAAGCTTTTGCTGTTTCTAATCCAACAAGAGAAGCTTCAATTGTTATCTTTTTTTCTTTTTCCATATTATTCAATTGGAATTAAAATTTAAATAATTATGTGGTCATTATTTTTTCAAAAAAGTTGAGAGCAAATAAGTATTTATACTTTATGGTCAAAATATTCATTATGAAGAGAAAAACATTAGCAATTGATTTTGAAACTTACGAGAGATTGATAGCTTGTCAAGGCATACTACAAAACAAGCTAAAAAGGAAAATAAGCTTATCTAAAACAATAAACTATCTTATAAAATTTTTTGAAATAAAAGGAAAAATTCCAAAGGAATTATTTTGTAGCTAAATCGTTTCTTCTAATTTTTTGGCAAAGATTTCCTCTTTTTCCAACATAGGTAATCTTGCTTCAGGTGGAATTTTGGATAAACTATAGGCAAAAGCTTATGTAATCAGGTTCTACTTCTTTTAACAAAAGCTCTTTTCTCCATTTATTAAACAATTCCCTCAACTTCAACTCTTTTATTTGGCTTGAAGTAAGAATTTCACCAAGTCGTTTTTCTTCCAACATTTCAACCAATCTTATTTCAATCCCAAAGCTTCTTTTAACTTCTCTACCGAAAATTCTTTCTTCAACTTTTCCAAATTTTCAGCTATCTCTTTGTTTTCCATTTCAACTTCTATCAAGTGCGTGGAAGAATAAGCTTTAAGCTCTGGTGGTATGCCTGTTATTGCTATCCAATCGTTTTCGCTATACCCCAATTTTTCTGCTTCTTTGGGCATCCTTACAAACAATGTGCCTTTTTTAATTACACCAATTGTCGTGAAAATGTTTTCATCCATCAAATCGCCTCCTCTAATTTAATCTCTTTTAACAATTTACATCTATCATTCCACAATTCTATTATGTTTTTGTTTTTAGTTAATTGCTCTATTTTAGTTTTTTCACATATATCAATAGCTTCATCAAGTTTTTTAATAGCTTCCTTTTTATCTATAAAATATAATTGAAAATATTGTCTAACTAAATCACCTATCCTATTATTAAGTTTTTCAATTTCTTCAGGTTTTTCATCCATCAAATCGCCTCCTTTTCTTTCAATTTCAAGCAATAATATTTAAGCTCTATTTCAGGGATAAGAACTTCTATGATCTGATTATTATGTGGAAATTTAAGCAACAAGTCACCAGCTTTAAACTCTGGTTCTGACCAAGCAGTTTTCACAACACTTTCTGTTGCCTTATCTTTCAAAAACATTTTTGCCATATTATCCAATCATAATTTTGGCAAATAGTTTTAAATACTTTTGTGGTCATTTTAAAATAAGGAGGAGGAGTATGAGTATTCACTGCTTGTCTTGTGTTAGCTTTACTTCTAAATCAAAGAGATTGAAAAAATGCTTGAATTGTTCTTTTAGCATTAGAGAAGGCAACTACCTTTACCTTGCCCCGTTTGGTTGGATAAAAAAGGTAACTTGGTGAGCAAATGATTTATAGAGTAAGCTTGGTTCATATGTATTATAGCAGACCACCAAGTGATAAAACTCCGCAACCTTTTGCAGAACTTAGAGTTTTTGTATTCAAGGATCATCCTCTCACTATGTTTGAGATAAATACAATCAAAAAGGTTTTAAAAGAAATAATAGAAAGATTAGCTGTAACGATTGAATCAATAAATCACGCAATCCTTCAAGGAAAAGTGCTTGTTTCTGAAGACCAAGAAGTGATTCCAATCGATGGTAAAATAGTAACTGAAATTCACGGTTTTGAAGTTGAGGAAGTTGATTACGACGAAGTGGCACAATATTTTAGATCTCGTTTTGCTGATGAAACACCATCAACAATTCCTTTTGACATCCCATTTAGATATGTTAGATTTTATGATTTGGATGGAGAAATAAAAACAGAATACAACGAGTGGGATTTGATTGAAGCTGAAAAACAAATAGATGTTATGAGAAGGATACTGTCAAAGGAAATGATAAGATTTCTGCAGGAAGAGTATTTCCCTATTGTGAGAGAGATTGAAGAATACAGGAAAAGGTATGAAGAATTAATCGAAAAAATAAGGGGAGGTGTTTGAATGAAATATCCAAGTGGGGAGATGGATGAAGACATATTTACCTTAACTCAATCCCTTAAAGATATTTTGGAAAAAACGAGAGAAGAGATGAATGCTTTTGTAAAGTATAGAGAAGTTGTTGACAAATTGATTTCATCTTTAAACGAAAAAGTGGAAAATCTTGAAAAAGAAATACAAAAGATAAATGAAAAATTGAATGCTAAAGGTTTGGGATAAATGAGAGTAACAATAGACCTTGACGATGACAGCTTGTTGAAAATGCTTTGGGTAGCCATAAAAGGAACTATACTGTGCAAAAAACTGCCTTTCAAGATAAGGAGAACCGAAAGGGGTTGGCACTTGATTTGGAAAGGACTTAACATAAGTGAAGAGAAAAGCTTGGAATATAGGAAAAAACTTGGTGATGATCCAAACAGGATAAAGCTTGACGAAGAGTGTAGCAAGAGAATCAAGCAGGTTTTATTCACAGAAAAGCAAGTATTTTATTACGATGGAATTTTCCCTAAGTGGATAGGAAGAGAATTGGGAGAAAAAATAAAAGTGTGTCCGATATGCAATAAAGAAGTTGAGAAATCGGAAAAGAGGTGGCTTATTAACGAGAAAAAGATAGTAATTTACCACACAGATGGAACAACTTGTGAGCTTCCTTTAAAAAAAGTAAAGTGCGAACTTACTCCTAAAAATGCAAAGTTTTTACAAAGTTAAAACTATTTACACAACTTCTTTAAGTTTTCTCCTTATTTCCATCGCAGTTTCTCTATCTTTTATTTTGAATGTCCTCATATCTGCTAACAAGTAGTAATCATCTTTTTCCATATGCTTTAGTATTATTGGATACTCGACAAACAAAAGAAATGGATCTATGCTTTCAAGCAATTTTTTCCTTTCTTTCATTCCAAGTTCTTTTATTTTTTTCTCTTTAATCAAGTTTTCAACAAACTCTTTTTCACTCATTTAATTACCCCTTTTCTGCTTTTTTTCTATATTATTTCAGTTCAAAATCAAAACTTAAATAATTATGTGGTCAAGCTCTCTTCAATCTTTTCTTTGTATCTATCGTAAATTTCTTTAGCCACTTTTAACGCTTCTTTTTCGCTCAAGCCCCAATCAGTTAAAACACTTCCTATATCAGTCAAAAAATCTTCTTCTACACTATTTTTATCTTCGTCGGATTTTTCATCCTTCTTTTTCACTTTTTCTATTACTTCTGCCACTTTGCTCCAAAAACCCATCAAGTTGCCTCCATCATCCTTGCTTTCTTGTAATCTATTAGATACTTCTCATATCCTCTAAGATATTTTTCAAATTCTTCTGGTTTCATAAAAATATTTGTAGCAGTAATCCAATTGAAAACAAGGGAAGCAAAACCGAGCTTTTTTGCTTTTTCAACCGACAGCACTAATTACCGCCTCCTTCCTAAGTTCTTTCCACTCTTGTATGTCAAGAAGTGTTTTGTTCGTAAGCTTGTCGTAAATCGGTAAAACCTTGCTCGGAGAAATGTAAAGGTCAGGAAGCAGTAATGCTATCCTTCCAGCATCCGATATTATCTCGTATCTAATTACTTTTTCGTCCATTTAAACCACTTACATTTTTTCTATTCCCATCTCTTCAAAAATTCCTTTCTTTTCCTTAGGCAATATCTCTATTCCTGCCCTTTTGAAAGCTTCTTCCACTTTTCTTTTTTCAGCTTCTCTTTTCCAAGCTTCCAAAGTTTCAACCATCTTTTTCCAAGCTTCTTTCCCTTTTTCTATCATAAGTTTTATGTCTTCTGGTGTTATCCTTGTGACTTCTTCTTTAACTTCTGTCTTAAGCTCTGGCTTAACTTCTTCTTCTATTATCTTACCTGTCCACAAATCTATCTTTGCCATTCATCCACCGACAGCTTCCTTGAATGCCCTCATCCATCTCTTGCTGTGCTCTAAAGCTTCTGGCATCATCTCTACTTGTGCTTTCGCAACAAGTTCAGGATTAGCACTATCTAAATAACTTGATAATGTAAAAACATACTTTTTTGCCCTGTTTATTGCCTTTTCTATAAATGCTTCGCTGAACCCTTCTTTCTTCATCTCTTCTTTAAACTTTTCCAAGAGTGGTTTTATCTTCTCTTCAACTTCTGGTTTGAATTCCATATTAATCAATAATATTTGAAAAATAGAAAATAAAAGTTTTCGTGGTCACTCTAAAGCTTCTCTTAACTTATCTATTTCATTTTTTGCATCTCTCGTCCAATCTATCAAATACCTTATAGAATTTGCATCACTACTTGTTCTTACCCTCTTCAATATATCTTTCAATTCAATCTCTGCTTCTTCAAATTTCTCCTTTATTTTATCCAATCTTTCCTTTTCCATAATTATAATAAAAAAAGAAAAAGATAAATTCGTCTACCAAATTTTACTGATTGGAAGTTTTACTTTTAAGAGAAAGCTTCTATGTATTTCTCTGCCCAATAAGCTTCTTTCCCTCTCACAGCATTTGCGAAATCCTCTGGTGTAACTGCTTCAACCCCTTCTCTCCATCCAATAACTTTTTCGTGAGTTTCAGGAACTGGTTTACCTATGAACAAAGATACTCCTTTTGCATATCTTGAACTTTTGTCAGTAACGCCTTTCTTCCATTTTTGACCTGCCCTTTCCATTTTCCTTGCCCACTTTTTCTTTGCTAATTCAATAGTTGTCATTCAACTTCACCTAAAGTTTAAATAGTTTAAATACCATAAATATTTTCGTGGTCAGACCAAAAACCGAATTACCACAAACAAAATTTTTAAAAATAAGGGTAACTAATAAATTCTATAATTTTCTAAAAACTTTTTCTCAAGAAATGGGTATAAGCTTGAGTGAGTGTTGCAGAATAGCAATCGAAAGCTTTTTTATGGCGTTGATACTTGGAAGAATGAAAAATCTACACAAAGAATTCTATAGGAAGTTTAAGAAATGAATGGAGAAATAACAATATCAAAAAGAAAATACAAGCTTTACAAAGCATTTACAATACTTTGGTGGATCTTGTTATTTGCTTTTGGCTTGTTTTCCATCTATGTTTATGTCCGCACTTACGACATAGCTAAGGAAATTTGCCCTGAATGGTATGCTTGTTGTTTCAACAAAAATCTTAACTTAACGCTCATCGAAAACATAAACTTGACTCAATCGAAAACATAACTTAAGAATACCCAAAGCACTAACAGAACGAGAAAGAAAACGAACAAGTCATTCTTCCAGTAGCTTGGCATATTCAAAATTATCAGTAGTGAAAACATCAAGATTATGAAACCGAGCAAAAACCTTATTGGTTTCATATTCTCAACACCACATACTTAACTATTACGAACAACGCAATTATCACGCAAACCAATATCGAATAGTATATCCAAGTTGGAAAGTTGCACTCTTTCCTCTCTTCGTCGCACCCAAATTCGCACTCAACTACTTCAGTTTTTATGTATGGATAAGTTTTGTTTCCAAGAGTTATGTTTGCCAATTTCTCTATGTATAAACTGTTGTTAACGCAGTATTTTTTTGTTTCAACAGCATCGAACAACAGCATTTTTACTTCGTCTATGTTATCAACTATGTAATTTAAAGTTTGGTTTATTTGCTCTTCAGGGTTGTTCTCGTATGTAATCCATATTCTGAAGTGAACATTGTAAATTATTTCAGAAGGTCTTAATCCAACGACATATATTCCCGAAGAATTTATCACATTGGTGCAGTCGAAGTCAGCAACATACTGCGTTTTTCCTGTTAAGTAACTCGTTATGCTCGATGTTTTGCAGGGAGTTTCGTTTACCATAATTTCAATAGTTGAACTTGCGGATTGCTCTTCCACAATTCTTATGTTAGCTACAACAATCCTGCTGACTCCATCTACTGGAGTGAAGTTTAAAGTTACATACCCCCAAGTGTTCTTGCTTATGTAAGGCAAGTATCCGAAATACATATCAAGAGTTTTTATCTCCCTTATGCCGAAAGCTATCGCAGATGCTGGTGACTCTTGGCAAAAAGCACTTGGAAAAGCAAGAAGGAAAGCGAGCAATAAAAAAAATTTCTTCATCCACCTGTCCCCCTAACGAATTCAAGTATGGTGTATATTAAAGCTATCAAAAAAGGTGTGAATAGCAAAGCTCCCAAAAGCAAAAAATCTGTGCTAACGCTCATAAGTCGGAAAAAATACCCCAAGTTCAAAAATGGATAAACTATGTAATCTATTATCGTTGGCTCTGGTGGTATTGTTGGTGGGGGAGGGGCGTTCTTGACTATTGTTGCCCCTGCCATAGAGCTTATCTGAATTATGAAACTCAAGAAAAGAGAGTAAAACAAAATGAACTCAAGCTTTGTTATCATAGCTATTCATATCACCCCTATTATTACTTTAGCGAATATAAGTCCAGCTATTATTATGAAAACTATAACGAGCCAAGCAGGATATATTCCAGAAATTGCGTAAATTATAGAAAGTAAAACAACGCACCCAAGAAATATAGCTCCGCTCGACTTTAAGTCGCCACCAGAGTATTTTGCTATGCTCAAAGTAACTAATCCTGATATTCCTATTAACATCATAGTTGAAATGAATATCGGTGTGAAGAAAGCACCCATCCATCCAGCACCTACTGAAACTAAAGCTGATTGGTTTATCAAAGGTTGTTGGTAAGTTGGGTAAGTTGGCAAAGCTTCTCTTGAATATCCTTCCCCAACAATTCCTGTGCAGTCAAAAGCTATTCTTTCTGGTTCTCCTGCCCAAGCTACATCAAACTCAAGTCGATTGCTTCTTGCACTTTGACCATCCGCACTCAAGATATGAACATCTATTCCCCTGCTTCCACTCCAAAACTTGAACCTTCTCTGAACGCTGAAAGGAGGTTGTGAAGTATATGTTTCGTAGCATATCATATTTCCCCAATCTTCCCAAGTTGCATAATATGGTGGTGCTCCTCCATAAACTGTCAAAGTTAGTGTGAATATTGTTTGTGTATCACCTGTTGTTGGACTCATCTCTAAACTCAAGCTTAATGGTTCTCCTTGTGCAACACACTCCACATAAGGAGTCACAGGATTTGAATACATAACATTCCCTACCGAATCCCTGACTTTCGCACCATAACTCTCGTTTCCACAAGGAAGGGTTGTTGAAAAAGAGCAAGTGCCACTTGACTGCAAAATGCACCTTCCTATCCAAGCATCTTCACCATACCTTATCGGAAACACTACCACAGTATAAGGAGGTGTCCCATTGTATATCAAGCTCGTTGAAAACCTAAAGATTGTGGTGACATTCCCAACCAAAGGCGAGACGAACAAATTGAATGGAGCTATCCCTGCACCATAAACAGTTATTGTTATCGTGTCAGTAGTCCCAACCCAATTTTCAGCATCCCTGACTCTAAATCTTATTGTATGAACTCCTGGTCTTCCATATGAATTCCAATTAACTATTAAGTTTTGATCGTATCTTGGAGAAAAGTCATACTCTTCTCCATCAACGATCATCGTCGCAACATAAGGATATGCCAAGTTATAAGTTGAGAGATAAATTTTGAATATTGTTGTTTCGTTACCGCTTAATGGTTCTGCATTTATCACAACTTTTTTTTCAGCTGGAGAAACATAACTAAATTCAACTTCTGTTTTTCCAATTATTCCAACCCAAGTTGGAAAACCAGTTGGAGAAATGCAATTTAAACTTATGTTAGCGTGAACATTGCTCGTTATCGTAGTCCCAGGCAAACCTATTCTATACCTCACAACTTCAGTATTCACTCCTTGATTGGTGCAACTCAAGAATTTTATTTCACATTTTTCACCATTCCCGCCAACATCAGCTTCTGGACTGCAAGCTTTCAACTCGAAAGTTTTGTCTGGCGACTCAGCACTCCCATTCACAACATAGATCTTAGCACTTGTTTTTACGCTTATGTTTATTGCATTGCTTGGAATGTTGATATCATCTATATCACAAATGAATAAAGTATTGCTTGGGTAAGTATTGTTATACTCACAAGTTCTTGTTATTTTTGCTGTGTAAGAAGGAACTCCAACTCTCTGCAACCATAAACTAACATCAGTTTCCGCAACAAAAGCTTCTTGATAAAATATCGAATCTGTAATTACCCTTATTTGATCGAACAAGCTATCAATTGGATAAAAAATATCGTAAGTAACTACTGGCATTTCACCTCGTGGGCATTGCCTAACTCCGATTGAATAATTCCCCGCACTTTCAATTTCCATACCAAATACACAAGCTTCATAACCCACACCATCAAAATAGCAACTTTTTTGCAAATTACCAATACTAAGAGTTATATTTGCTGGGGCATAAAATTTTACAGTAAAGAAATTTCTTCCCTCAAAAAGTGGTTCATAGTTAATCGATTGATATCCATAACAATTTGGTTCTATATGCCAAAGAAACATAGTAATATTCCTCGCATTCGGTTGTATAGCCCTTGTTTCTGGTGTATTTATGATTGTTTCCTCTATTTTATACCAATTGTATGGATTGAACTTGAAAAATAGATATTTAAAGTTTTGACCTTCCATTTCCCTAATTAGAATTTTATTTGCTTCGAGCTGATCATTGCCTATCCTCCAATAACTTATATCGTTATAACAATTCTCAAAACTGTAGCACCCATATGTAGTCCAACCTATCAAAGGAATGTCGTTAAATTCTAACCAAAGAACCCCTTTTCTTATTTCCCTCACATATATACCATACCTATCTGAATTTTGCTGACTTCTTCCTTCAAAAACAAAATACAAAAAACAATCGCTGTGGAACCTGCAACCACCAACAGAAGGATAAACATACCCTTTCTTGATGTATGTTATGCCAGAATCTATTATCCTATCCTTTTTTAAATCCCACCTCCAAGCATCGTTTACTATATCAAAAAAGTTGTATAAAACATGTATTCTATTATCAGTCCCTCTGTAAGCTATTACAGGTGTGTTGAAATCAGTGTCGAACCCCACAGGCATATGGAAAGTAAAAGCAGGAATTAGATCTGTTATGACAGCATCAACTTTATAAGGCATAACTTCTATTCCACTACCACCATTTTCATATTCTGTTAAGTTAAAAGTAATGAAACCTAAGCTACCATTGTAGAAAGGTATTATTAAATATCTTTTAGCCCAGGTGAAGTAGTTGTTGAACAATGTTAAGTTTTCCCCATCTTGATAATGAAACTTTACTCTTGTCTCTTCTAAAACTCCATATTTATCATACCTGTTTACATAAATTCCCCACTTTCCTTCTTCCTCCTCTTTTTTAGATAATATAGAAAAGTATCTCTCCCTTAACGAAAATACAACTGCTGGAGATGTTTTATTGATTGGAAGTGCTAAGTTTACCCAATCTAAGTAATACTGTGCGTTCACTTCCGAAACAAATAGAAGTAAAAAAAATAATAAAGGAATGATAACTTTTTTCATTCCCCCACCAATTTTTATTTCATTTTTCTACCTTAAATCTCTTTCTATATGCTTTTGTAAGCCGAATAGAAAAAGAAAAATATCAAGCACAAAAAGAAGAAAACAACCCAAACATAAGATTCTTGTGGCACTACCATCAAGGGAGCTACATTTGTTATCAAGAAAGATATGAAGATCATACCTACAATTATGCTTATGAAAGTCAAAATCTTTTTCCCTATCATTCTATCAATATTTGTTTTTTCAACTTTAAATCTATAACCATCCTGTTATTCCAGCAAAAACTATAATGAAAGCTATTACCACAACTATTGCTAACAATATTTTAATCATTCCAGAAAAGCTTATTTCTGGATTTAATAAATAATCTCTCAACACAAAGAAAGGAACTAAGCTGAACATCACTATTATTATCAAAGCCCCCATAATTCCTCCCAAGCCCAAATCTGAAAGTCGTGGAATTGTTATTATGAAGTATCTAACTTCAGAAGTATTACTTACTTCACTATCACTGCAATTTATGAACCAACTGTGCTCACCATAGCTTATTCCTTTAATTAAAAAGTTTGTTAGGGTATTATTCAAAACTGAAGAATTCGTTTCGTTCAACAAACCATCAAGGTAAATTGAACACTCAAGTATATTAGCTGAATCATCTATTGCAATGAAACTGAAACTAATATCTTGTGTATATAGCTTTGAATTGTTTTCAGGTATATTTAATGTTATTTGAGGTGGTAAAGGTGGAGGTGGCATTGTTAAAGGCAAGTAATCTATATTTGGCGGATCTTCTAATAAAACATAAGGTTCATCGCAAAAACCATCTTTATCTTCATTGCTACAAGTGTCAGAATATCCATTTCCTTCAGGATTAGTCCAATAGTTTCCACCTATTTCTAAACCTCTACCATATATCCTTTTTCCAAACTGTTTTGTAGTGTTCCAATAATTTACATTACTATTGTTGAAATAAACATTGTTCGTATTATTAAATAGGTTGTTATAGATAAGATTAAACTGTCCTCTATTTATCCAAATGCCATATTGGTTATCTTTTATTATTGAGTTTTTAATCGTATTGTAATCATTATCAAGGTATATCCCATAAACAGAATTGACAACCATCACATTATCCAGTATGTTTGAACTACCAGTGACATTGATTCCTATATTTGAGCTTCCATTGACAAAAACATTGTTTAATATGTTTGAACTTAGTATTGTAATTCCGTTGGAAGAAGTAACATTCATATTTGTAATATTATTTGAGTTACCAATACCAACATAATTGCTGAACACAATAATATTTTTCAGAGTATTATTTGAAGCTATACTAACTATATCTGTATAAATTACTGCATCTATTAAATTATCAAAATTATTTGTTTCTAAGCGACCCCCATAAACGGTTATATTTTTAAAAACATTTCTGTTTCCAATATCTCTCAACATCCCATAACCGATAACATTTTCAATAGTATTTGAATTCCCTTCTACCCATATTGAATTCCTTGAAATTAAATTTTTGATAGTATTGTTTGTGCAATAGCCACTAAATTTAATCCCATAATACCAACCATAGACATTGCTATTGGATATGTTGTTGAAACTTGAATCTACTATATGTATACCTATAGCACCATAAGTATACTCACGAGTTATTATATTCTCAAAAACATTAAAATTGGAATTATGTAAAGTTATAGGAGTTCCTGTTATATTCCTGACTACGCTATAGTTTGAGTTTTTCAAGTAAATATTATTACTATAAGGGTGTATATAACAATTCTGAATAGTTATATTGTTAACTCCTTCAGCATAAATGACATATTCTCCAGATTCCCAAAACCCATAATATTGACAATCTAAAACAATATTGTTCGCTGTTATGTTTATGCAAGGAGAAGAATTTATATTTATATGATTTGTCACATAATATGTCTCGCCTTCTTGGTCTAAAACAGAGCAACTGGAAATGTATGTTACTGCTTTAGCCCCTTGAATAACAAAAAGAAAAAGGATGAAAGCTGTTCCCAAAGCTATCAAAGGAGGGCTTTTGTTATTCTCAAGAGTATTTATTTTCATCACTGCCCTCCTTCTGCCTTACTGCTTAAATGCCGAAGTCAATGCCGAATACTTTACCTGCAAGTTTGGCTAATCCTAAACCTATAGCAATTCCTACCAAGAGCGGAAGCACCAAAGCTCCAATAGTGCCTCCAACTCCAAGCTGGCTTAGATTTCCTGTAGCTTCTGCAATGCTTTGAGTCACTGATGGAACTAATGAAGAAACTCCATAAAGAACTGCTACTCCAATTATCGCAGTTATTAATAGCCCTACTCCAACAGCTTCTGCTTTGTTTCCGAATAGTTTCTTCAATCCGAACATACTCATCTTAATTTTAACTTGTTTTTCTAATTTAAAAATCAGTATTAAATTCCCTAAATATTACACGAAAAATATAAATC
>JBDRVE010000038.1 GCA_039801725.1 candidate division WOR-3 bacterium
AGGAGGTTTTTATGAGATATTTTTTAATTATCCTTCTTTTAATAAATTGCTCAATAAAATATATTGAGAAGATAGAAAAGGTTTCCGAACCAAATAATCAAGAACCATATCTAACTTTGAAATATCAAAAAAGTTTTAAGAAAATTCCCTATTCGCTACCAATACTTACCACAATATCTGGTATTGGAACAAGTATATTTTTAAAATCAAAGGGATATGTTATGCTCTCCAAAGAGATTTTAGCATTATCTTTGTTAAGTTCAACAGGAATGGTTGGTTATAATATGAGAAAATCACCAAAAGATTTTATCCCCAAAGAGCCTTTTAAAGTAAAATTGGAAGGAACTGATTATATTACAAGTTTCCCTTGCGATGATAAAGGATTTCTAAAAATAAATATATTGGAATTTGCTCCTTTTTATAAAGAAGGAACTGATTTTAAATTGACAATTATCTCACCAGAAAATAAAAATCTTGGCTCTTTTTCAGTTAATACAGAAAAGATAAAAGATAAATTGGTAAAAGCAAGGATGCGAAGATATCCACCAGAATTGATTATTACTTCTTTCTCTTTTGATGATTCAACAGGTGATAAAGATATGTTTCTTGATGCTGATGAGAAAGGAAGGATTGTTTTAACTATAAAAAATAAAGGAAAAGGAATTGCTGAAGATTTGGAAGTAAAAATTACTCCAATTAACCAGTTCTCTTTTGTTAATATTCCAAGAAGTATTAAGATTGATAATATTAATATAATGGAAGAAAAAAGAATAATCATACCGATTTCTGCCGAAAGAGAAGTTCCTAATCAAGAATTAAGTTTGAAGATTGAGGTATTAGAGCCCTATTTTCAAGCAGATGCTGAGCCAGTGATATTAAAATTTGAGACAAGAAAGTTTGAGCCACCAAATCTTATCCTGTATGATAAAGGAGTTGAAGAGGGTGAAATTGTTGCTAATAAATCGGCAAATATTTCATTAGTTATTTATAACCAAGGAAAAGGAAGGGCAGAGGATGTTGAATGTGAGGTAAAAGTTCCTGAAGGTGTAAAATATCTTGGTGAAGTAAGTAAATTTTATTTTGGTAATATGGAGCCGATGGCTTGGCAGAAAATTGATTTTCCAATATTTGTTGGTGCCCGATATAAAGAAGATAGTTTGAAAATTAATCTTATTATAAAAGAGAAAAGGGAAGAGTTTAGCAAAAATATTATCCTCTCCTTTCCATTAAATAAACCAATTAAGAGACCAAAGGAGATTGTTTTTAAAGGAAAAGAGGAAATGGGTCCTTATCTTCCGCCACCACCAACTCTAACAGTTGATGTTGATGTAAATATTCCTAAAACAAATATGGATAACCCTTATGGAGTAGCAGTTATCATTGGTAATAAATTATATGAACATAAAGATGTGCCAGATGTTGATTATGCTGATAATGATGCAAGGATTGTAAAAGAATATTTGATAAAGACCCTTGGTTATAAAGAAGATAATATTATCTTTATTCTCAATGGAAAGAAGAGCGATTTTGATAAGGTATTTGGAACTGAAAGGGATTATAAAGGGCAACTATATAACTATGTTGAGCCAAATAAAAGTGATGTATTTATCTATTATTCCGGACACGGAGCACCAGATATTGAAACAAAGAGCGGTTATTTCTTGCCAGTAGAAGCAGACCCAAATTATGTAAAAATTACCGGCTATCCCTTGGAGACATTTTTCAAAAATCTCTCACAGATTAAAGCAAGAAGTATTACGGTCATTATTGATGCTTGTTTTAGCGGAGCATCAGAAAGGGGAATGTTAATTGCTCGGGCAAGTCCATTAACCGGTGTTGTTATTGAAAAAGAAGTTAAAGAAAATATTAATCTATTCACTTCGGCAAAAGAAGATGAAATTTCTTCTTGGTATCCGGAAAAGAATCATAGCCTATTTACCTATTATTTTCTCAAAGGAATTTCGGGAGATGCTGATTTAGATAAAAATAGAGAGATTAGTTTCGGTGAGTTAAAAGAATATGTGAGCGAAAATGTCTCTAAAATAGCAAGAAGATTAAATAGAAAACAGACACCACAATTTAGAGGCGACGAGAAAAAGATAATAGTTAAATATTAACAAAGGTATAGGGGTAGGGGGTATATATATTTAAGTTATTGATAGTTAAAGACTTATATGGGTATAGGGTTATCCCTATGACAGTATAGGGGTTAGTATGGAGGTTAGTATGAAAAAAGATAGTAAAGAGAATTTTATTTTATGGTTAAAGAAGGTTGATGGTCAGATTAAGGAACTTATTAATTGGATTAAATTAGAAAAAGACCCAATTGATATTATCAAACTTGCTAAATCAGTTAAACACTCTTATGATGGGTTTTATCGGATGCTTGTTATTGGTCATCTTTATGGAGTGATCGAATTGATTGAGAAATCAGAAAAGATAGATAGGAAATGGCTTGTGAAACTTTTTCAAAGAATTTTAGAAGAACTTGAATAAACTTGATTTTTATATTTTTTTTGTTATTATTTAATTATGAAAGAAAAGAAGTGTATCTTTTGTGAGAAAGGAGTAAAAGAGATTGATTATAAGGATGAGATTTTGAAGAATTTTTTGAGTGAACGGGGAAAGATTATAAAGAGTGAAATTACCGGTGTCTGTTCCAAGCATCAGCGGAAGTTAGCAAGGGCAATAAAAAGGGCAAGAAATTTAGCAATTTTACCTTTTGAAATAAAATGAAGATATTACTTTTAAAAGATGTTGAGAAACTTGGTAAGAGAGGAGATGTAATAGAAGTAAAGGATGGCTATGCGCGAAATTATCTAATTCCGAAAGGCTTTGCTCTCCAAGCAACACCATCAATTATTAAGCATTTTCAAGATATAAATAAGTTAAAAGAAGAGGTTAAACAAAAGAAGATTATTAAATTACAGGCAATTGCTGATAAGATAAATCGACTAACTTATAAGGCAAGTTTGAAAGGTGGTAAAGAAGGATATTTTGGTAGTATTACTAATGAAGAGATTTGTGAATTTCTAAAAAGTAAAGATATTGAGATTGATAAGAAGCAGATTGAGTTAGAGGAACCGATAAGGACACCTGGAGTTTATGATGTGAAGATTAATCTGGGTGAAGGAATTAGCGGAGTTTTAAAGGTTTGGGTTGTTAAAAAAGAGGAAAAATAATGGTTGAAGTTAAAGTCTTGACAGTTTATTATGATGAGGCAAATAAATCACCGGTGGTCTTGTTAAAAGAGATTAGTGGTAATCGGGTATTGCCGATTTTCATCGGTTATGCTGAAGCGGCGGCTATCTCTTATGCTTTGGAGAAGGTTGAATTTGTTAGACCCCTTACTTTGGATTTAATGAAAAGAATAATTGAAAGTTTGAATTATAATGTAAAGCGGGTGGTAATTACTAAGATTAAGGATAATACTTTTTATGCTGAGGTTATTTTAGAAAGTGATGGTAATTATGTGGCAATTGATGCGCGTCCTTCAGATTCGATTGGTTTGGCTTTACGTACCAATTCTCCAATTTATGTGAACGAAGAGGTGATGGATGCCTGCGCAACTATAATTAGTGAAAGTGAAGAAGAGAGATTGGAAAGAATTAGAGAGTCAATTAGAAGGCAAAAACCCGAAGACCTCGGCGAATTTCAAATTTAATTTTTCTCCAATTTAAAATAGAAATATGGAAAAAGATATTACTAAAATTTTATCTTTTTTAAAAAGAAATGTAAAAGATTTTTTAACCGAAGAGGAATTGAAAGAGAGATTGTTAAGAAAGAAGGTTTTGAGAGTAAAATTGGGAATAGATGTTACTGGTCCTGATATCCATTTAGGATTTGCTGTTGTTTTAAGGAAGTTAAGGGAATTTCAAGATTTAGGGCATATTGCCTGTTTGGTAATTGGTGATTTCACTGCTAAAATTGGTGACCCTTCCGGTCGTTCAAAAACCAGACCAAAATTGAGCGAAAAAGAGATAAAGGAGAATATGAAAAGATACGAAAGACAAATCTTTAAAATATTAGACAAAAATAAGACCGAGTTTTATTACAACTCTTCTTGGCATTCTAAATTAAAAGCCGATGAGATAATTGAGATTGCTTCTAAATATACTGTCGCAAGACTTTTGGAGAGAGATGATTTTATGAAGAGATATAAAAATAATTTACCAATTTATCTTCACGAATTTTTGTATCCGCTCTTTCAGGCTTATGATTCAATTGCGATAAAGGCAGATATTGAACTTGGTGGCGAAGACCAATATTGGAATTTATTAGTTGGCAGAGAATTGATGAGAGAGTTTAATTTAGAACCACAAATTGTGATGACAATGCCCTTACTAATTGGTACTGATGGCAAGTTAAAGATGAGCAAATCTTATAACAATTATATTGGAATTGAAGAAGAACCTAATGAGATGTTTGGTAAAATAATGTCAATCCCTGATGAACTTATCATCCACTATTTTCAATTATGTACCAATCGGAGTGAACAGGAGATTAAAGATTTTGAGAGGAGACTAAAAGAAGGAGAAAATCCAAGAGAATTAAAGGCATTGTTGGCAAAAGATATTGTTAGTATTTACCACTCAAAAGAAGAGGCAGAAAAGGCAGCAGAAGAATTTGATAAAGTTTTTAAATATAAAGAATTACCAAGTGAAATTCCTGTTTTTTATTCCAAAGAGAGAAATATTAGATTGGTTGACTTATTGGTTTGCGCCAATCTTTTGCCTTCTAAAAGTGAGGCAAAAAGAAAAATAAGAGAGGGAGGGGTCTATCTTAATGGCGAAAGGATTTCTGATATTGATTATCAAGTAGTTATTGATAAAGAGATTGTTATCAAAGTTGGCAAAAGAAAATTTCTAAAAGTCCTGCCAAGTTAATTTATGTCTTTTATTTATCCAGTAAAATACGATGTAATTGTTGTTGGTGGTGGTCATGCCGGTTGTGAAGCAGCTTGGGCAGCAAGTAAGATTGGTTGTAAGACTCTTTTACTAACGATGAATATTGATACGATTGCCTTGATGTCTTGTAATCCGGCAGTTGGTGGTATCGGTAAGGCACAATTAGTGAAAGAGATAGATGCCTTGGGCGGTCTAATGGGAATTGTTACTGATTTATCAGCAGTTCAATATCGTTATCTTAATACAAAAAAAGGGCAGGCTGTTCGTTCTTTAAGGGCACAGACCGATAGGACCAAATATCGGTTGGTAATGAGAAGAATTTTAGAGAAAGAGAAAAATTTAGATATTAAGCAAGGAGAAGTAGTAAGATTGTTAGTCAAAGGAAAAGAGGTTTACGGAGTAGAAACAAGATTTGGTACCCAATTTTTATCAAAAACTGTTGTCTTATGTTTAGGAACTTTTATGGAAGGTCTTATTCATATTGGTTTAGAGAGTTTTCCAGCAGGAAGGTTTGGTGAGTTTAGTAGTGATTTGTTATCTAAAAATTTAAGAGAACTTGGTTTTCTATTAGGTAGATTTAAGACCGGAACACCAGCAAGATTGGATGGTAGAACAATTGACTATTCTCGTTTAACTCCTCAATATGGAGATAACGAAAAAAGAAGATTTTCTTTTCGGGAGTTAGATTTAGATATTGGAATAAAAAGAGAAGAGGTCTCTTTACCTTGTTATATTACTTATACCAATCCTAAAACTCATCAAATTATTAGAGAAAATTTAGACCGTTCACCTTTATATACTGGAATTATTAAAGCAACCGGTGTGAGATATTGTCCTTCAATTGAAGATAAGGTTGTTAAATTTTCTCATAAAGATAGGCACCAGATTTTTATTGAGCCGGAAGGAATAAATACTTACGAAGTTTATCCAAATGGAATTTCTACCAGTTTACCAATTGATGTCCAAATAAAGATGTTAAGGACAATTGAAGGATTAGAGAATGTTGAGATTATTAGACCGGGATATGCGATTGAGCATAACTACTTTGATCCAACCCAATTATATCCAACATTGGAGACAAAACTTTACGAAAATTTATTTATTGGCGGTCAGATTGTTGGCACTACTGGTTACGAAGAGGCAGCAGCAACTGGGATTATTGCCGGAATTAATGCGGCATTAAAGGCGTTAGGCAAAGAACAAATAATCTTAAAACGTTCCCAAGGTTATATTGGTGTTTTGATTGACGACTTGGTAACAAAAGGAACAAACGAGCCTTATCGGATGTTTACATCAAGAGTTGAATTTAGATTACTTTTGAGAGAAGAGAATGCGGATTTAAGATTGAGTGAGATTGGTTATAAAATCGGTTTACTAAAAGAAGAAGATTATAAAAAAGTTTTAAAGAAAAAAGAAATGATTGAGAAGATAAAAGATTGGTTGAAAAGAGAAAAATTGTATCCGACTGAAGAGATAAATAACAAATTAAAAGAATGGGGGACAAGCATAAAAGAGGTAATTACTTTATATGAGTTATTAAGAAGACCGGAGATTGATATAAATAAAATAAGCCAATTAAAAAATCCGCCCTTTGATATTAAAGAGAATGAAGAAATTTTCTGGAATGTGGAGATTGATATAAAATATGAAGGATATATTAATCGCTCATTAAAAGAGATAGAAAAGTTAAAAGAATTAGAAGATATTGAGATTCCTGAAGATTTTGATTATTACAAAATCCCTTCCCTTTCTAATGAAGCAAAAGAGAAATTATCAAAAATAAAACCAAAGAATTTAGCCCAGGCACAAAGAATACCAGGAATTACACCAACCACAATTTTAAACCTTTTAATCTATCTTAAAAAATGAGAGATTATAAAGAGATAATCAAAGATTTTGTTTTTAAAGAAAAGGCATCCCTTTTTGGTGTTTGTGATTTTAGAAAAGTTGATAAAAGTAATTTTCTATTAGAAAAAGAGGTTTTAGATAGATATCCTTATGCGATAAGTATTGGAAGAAGATTATCAAAGGCAGTTTTAGAAAGTATCAAAGACCATCCAACCCAATTATATTTTCACCATTATCGCCAGATAAATAACTTTTTAGATAATTTAGCATTAAGGATTACTTTTTTGATAGAAGAATTTGGCTATTCTGCTTTACCAATTCCTGCTTCCCAAATTGTTGACTGGCAGAATCAAAAGGCTCATCTATCCCACAAAAAGATTGCTTATTATGCTGGACTTGGTTGGATTGGCAGGAATAACCTTTTGGTAAATGAAAAATATGGCTCCCAAATTAGGTTAGTAACAATTTTAACCGATATTCCCTTAACACCTGATAAAGAAAATCCTAATTTAGATTGTGGTGATTGTTATGCCTGTATAAATATTTGTCCAGCAGGCGCAATAAAAGAAAAGAAAGAAGATTTTGACCATCTCAAATGCTTTGAGAAACTAAAAGAGTTCCAGAAGAAAGGCTACGTTGGTCAATATATCTGCGGTTTATGTGTGAAAGTTTGTAAAGGTAAAGAGTTGTGACTCATTTTAAAATAATAATTTTCTTTGTTTCTTTTTCTCCTTTCATTTTAATAAAATAAATACCATTTTTTAATTTTGGGAATAATATATTCTTACCAAAGAGAACTCCAACCATTCTGCCAAGAGAGTTATAAAGAGCAACCTCTTTTTCTTCTTTTAAAATAAAATTAATGTCTTTTCTAATTGTGGAAAATGTTAGCAAACCTTTTTTGTTTTCTAAATCAGAAGTATAAATTCCAGTTATCTCATCTTTTATCACTATTAAACTTGATTGATCAGTATTATCAAAATATACAAGGTTTTCACGAGGATTGAAACAAAAAGGTATACTACTTTGATTATATTCGGGTTCACGAATATTTTTAATAATTTGATTTGAAAAGCAATCAATAACCTTGATAGTTTGGTATATAGTATCACCTATTATTTCTGTTCCTCTTCCGTAAATTTTATTAGTTTTTGGATTCCAAATAAGAAGACGGGCATCGCGACCTTCCCAAGTGCCAATATCAAAAATTGTATCAATAACTTCGTTTCTCTCACAATCAATCACAAAAATTTTTCCACCCTTATAAGCCGGTGAATAAAGGCGATTATTAAATGTATCGTAAATAATGCTGTAACCACCTACACCTTCAATTTTTCCAATTATTGTATCTTTTTTCCAATCTAAAATTACCAAAGGAGGAGGTTGGGAAGGATATCTGTCTCCATAAAACCCTATATATAAAATATTGCTATTCTTTTTAAACACTGCTAATCCGTGAAGAGAGTCAAGCCATTTAATAAATGTATCGCCACGTGCACATATTACCCAATATCCCCTAATACTTTGCGGATTATAAATGTTAAATGGAATATAAATATAAACCTTTTCACCATCGGGACTTATAAATGCTTTTCCATAAGTACTTGGACACGCACCGGTAGGCAAAATATTTAAAATCTGGTCATTATTACAATCAATAATATAAGTTAACAATTCGGGAATTAACCACCCACTCTGAGCAGGCACCGCGTATAATTTGTTATAAAAAGGGTGCCAAGTAAGTTGACGATAAGGAGGAGGTAGTTGAATGACCCTTACTATCGTATCTCGATTACCATCAAGAATCAATAGATAATTCCAAGAAGAGAAATATACTTTATTTAAAGTAGTACAAACCTCTGAATAAAAAATTGGTTCATCACCAATCAAAGGATAAGCGTCAATTGTTTTTATGCATTTATTACTTTGGGCATCGATAATGCAGATATAAGGACCATCGGCGCAGGGAAGATAAATTTTATTATTTACTGGGTTATAAGACATATCATAACCACCTGGTAATCTTCCAATTTTTATATATTTTGTAACAATATTTTGCTCTCCGTCAATTACTGCCAGAGCGCCATAACCTTCTATATTACAATAGAGTTTATTTCGAACAGGATGACAAAAGAGAGGAGGTAATGAATAGGTTCTTAAAGTTATTGAACCAACAATTATATCATTTTTCCCATCTATTAACAAAATATCATTGCCCATAATATCGCAATACACAATATTATTATGGGGATTATAAACTAATGTCCAAGCAACTCCCACACTTAAATAATAGGCTCTTTTTAATTCCAAATCTAAAATAGCAATCGTGTCATTATGTATGCAGGGATTCCAGAAGTAAATTTTATTATAGCGATAATTAAACGCCGAGAACAATAAAAAGTTTGTGTTCAAAAAATATCTAACCGAATCAATAATTTGGTGATTATTACAATCAATAATATAAGTTATTTTATCAAGATGGGCACTGTCTCCTAAAAGCACAATAAGGCGATTTCGGAAAGTATCCAAAATTAAAGGAGATAGACTAACATAACTTAGATGAAATGGAAGAAGGATAGAATCAATTATACTATCTAAATAACAAGAAAATAAATAAATCTTATTTATATCAAAATTATAAAGATAGATAATATTATTTAAAGGATTCAACAATTTAATATTAAAAGGGGGGTATTTTGAGATATTAACCTCTTTTATAATATTGTTTGAGTTTCCGTCAATAACTAAAATAAGAGTATCCTTATAAAAAACATAAACTTTGTTACTTTTATAACTTGAGGCAAATGAAAAATATTCTAAGTTTGTCGGAGTTGGAAATTCTGATGGAAGTGGAATAGACTTTATTTTTTGATGAGTTCTTCCATCATATATTAAAATAGAATCATGCTCTCCTATAAGTCCACCACCCGTAAGCCTAAAAACTCGACCCTTAATTAGATAAACACAATTATTTCTTTTGTGCCAGATAAAATCATAATAAAATGTAAAATCTCTTTCTATCCTTATTGGTAAAACCTTCTCATCATTTTCACAATCAATGGCAACAATTTGATTTGAGAAAAAATAAATTTTATCTTCAATTTCATTCCATACTATACCACTGGGATATACCACTCCACTAAAACTATCGGGAAGAAAGATATCTTCTTTAAAATATTGAGAAAATGTTAAAGCAAATTTAAGTAATAAAATAATAAAAATAGGTTTATTTTTCATATTAAAATAAAATGGGGAGAAAGGTTTTAAAAATACTTTTTGAGATGTAATTCTTTTTTCCTTTCTCCCCATTTCCTTTTTGGTTTCAATTTTTGATTATCAATTTACCTCGCTTTTCCATTTCTTTCGATTTTATTTGGTAATAATATATTCCGCTTCTTAAGTTTTTATTGGTGGGAAAATTAGAAGTAGAAAATATAAGTTCTCCAAGAGAGTTATATATTTTAATTGAAATCGATGAAGAAAAATCTGTGGTAAGCATAAGTTTTAAAAATTGGTTTAAATCCTTGAAAACAAAATTTTGAGAATAACCTTGTGGTCCATTTCCAAATTCTTCTTCGGAAGAGGCGTAACCCATATAAAAACCTACAGAATCACCAGGATTATCATAATCTCCAAAGAAAGCCCACATACCCCAGAGGTCAACGTCTTCGTAACCTCGCCAATAACCAAATGCTATATCACAATTACCGTTTACTCTAAAAGGAGCTCTCTGAAGATTTACCTTTATTCCTCCCGGAATACCAATTCTGTAAAAATCCTTTGTTTCGTCTCCTCTAAGAACCATAAGTAAAGTATCTTCATTCGGATAAACTCTTTCATTACCAACTACTCCAAAAGTTTTCATAGCACCACCGCAAACCTTCCACCAATACTCTTTCCAGTAATTCCAAGTATTATTTCTAACAGAATAACAAAAAATGGTTTCCTTATTTGTCACTGGATTTCCTCTTAAAGCATAAATTTCATTTCGGCTTGGAACATAACACATTTGGGCATTACAACCATGTCTAAAATCACTTAATCTTTGCCAACGGCTTGGTGTATTTCTTAAAATTTCAAATTTTTTAGCTACTGGAACACCCAAAGGAAAATAATAGACATAAAACTCGTTATTGTATTGATCAGTTCTGGTAGTTCCTTTAAGGACATAGATTTTTACTGCCCGACCATCGGGAACAAAAGGGTCTCTCACCACTTCACCAACACAAATATCCGAGCCAAAACCGATGGTTGTTTGGGAATTAGGAACATCCTCTAACCGATACCATCGATTTTCTTCAATATGATAACACCAAAATTCATTTCTTGGTAAATTCGGTGATACTAAACCAGGGATACAAAAGATGAAAGATTCGGTAGCTATTAAATCAGCAAAATAGCATATACTTGCTCCATAATAGGCGTTATCAGTAGGTAGACGAGCAAGTTCTACCCATATTCCAGGCCGAGTATTTTGTGAACAATCCCAAGAATAAAACCTATTTCCTGCTAAACCAAATAAAGCATAAATTTTTCCGTAGTCGGGCCAAGGAGGTGAATACCACATTGGATTACCATAGGTCATAGCAGTTCCGGGAAACTGAGGGTGGGGTGTGCGAGTAGGACAGGGACGAACCCATTGGCCAAATAAAAATAAGGGTATCATTAAAATTACTAAAATCATTAAGTATCTCATGTTTTCCTCCTTTTCATAACAAATATTATAACCATGAAAAAAAAAAGTCAATAAGAAAATTATCTTTATTTAAACGAAGTTTGTAAAGGGAAATCTTAAAATCTTCTTCCTTTAATTCTTATACCTTTGATTAAGCCTTCGTAGTGACGCATTAAAAGGTGGGATTCTATTTGTTGGATAGTATCTAAGGCAACACCAACAATAATTAATAGAGTAGTGCCACCAAAATAGAAAGGTATTTTAAAAGTATGCATTAAATATACTGGTAATAATGCCATAAAAACTAAAAATAAGGCACCAGGAAAAGTTATTAATGTTAAACTTCTATCAAGATATTCAGCAGTTTTCTCACCAGGTCTTATTCCGGGAATAAAACCACCATATCTTTGCATATTTTCTGCCAAATCTCTGGGATTAAAAACAACAGAGGTATAGAAATAGGTGAAAAAGATAATTAAAGCCGCATAGGCTAAATTATAAAGCCAACCACCAGGTGAGAAGATTTCTTTTACCACATTTAAAGCCGGGACATTAAAGAAGGTTGTTAATGTTGAAGGAAAGACAACAACACTTTGGGCAAAGATTATTGGAATAACACCAGCGGTATTAATTCTTAATGGGATATAAGTAGACTGTCCACCATACATTCTTCTACCAATAATTCTCTTTGGATATTGAACAGGGATTTTTCTTGCTGCCTGGGTTATTAATACCACACCAGCATAGACAAAGAAGATAACAGCACCTAATAAAATTAAAGAGAAGAGCGATAATTCACCAACTCTAACCAATTGATAAGTCTGGGCAATTGCCCTTGGTGTTTCATCTAAACAACCAACAAAGATTATAAAAGAGGCACCATTACCAAGTCCGCGGTCGGTAATTAATTCACTAATCCACATCACAAAGATTGTTCCAGCAGTTAAAGTCAAAACAGTAATGAATCTAAAAAGTAAGCCAGGCAAGATAATAATTGGACCAGCCGAAGTTATTGGCTGGTTTTCTAAATAAATAGAAATACTTGTTGCCTGAATGATTGCCAATAAAACCGTTAGATATCTTGTCCATTGATTTATCTTTTTTCTTCCTTCTTCATCTCTTTGTAATTTTTCAATTTTGGGAAATACCGCACCAAGTAATTGGAAGATAATTGAGGCAGAAATGTAAGGCATAATTCCCAAAGCAAATACCGATGCTCTTGATAAAGCACCACCAACAAAAATATCATACAAACCAAAAAAGGTTCCACGAACACTTTCTAAAAATAGTTTTAATGCCTGGGGATTTAAACCAGGTGTTGGAATATGGGTTCCTAATCTATAAACAACGACCATTGCCAAAGTAAATAAAATCCTTTTTCTTAAATCAGGAATTTTAAAAATATTAGGGACATTTCTAACCATCTTTATTTCTGGATAATTTCAAAACTTCCGCCTGCCTGGCTAATTTTCTCCTTTGCTTTCTTCGAAAAGGCATGGGCAACAATTTTTATTGGTTTCTTTAATTCACCATCACCTAAGATTTTTATTGGTAAGTCTTTTTTCACAAATCCCTCTTTCTTTAAAACTTCCGGAGTTATTTCATCATATTTATCAATAATTTTTTCTAATCTTTTGAGATTAACAACTGCGTATTCCTTTTTGAAGGGATTACGAAATCCTCTTTTAGGGATTCTTCTGATAAGCGGCATCTGACCGCCTTCAAATCCTGGACCATATTCTTTTCCTGACCTTTGCTTTGCTCCTTTTGTGCCACGACAGGCAGTTTTTCCGTGTCCAGAACCTGGTCCGCAACCAACCCTTTTTCTTTTCTTTTTCGCACCTTTTGGTGGTTTTAAATCAGTAATCTTCATTCTTCAATCTCCTCCCATTCAATTAAATGTTTTACTTTGTTTATCATTCCCCTTATTTGTGGATTGTCCGGTAAGATATTTTCTGAATTTAACTTTCTTAATCCCAATGCTCTCACTGTTCTTTTGTGAGTCTCTTTTTGGTCAATCAAACTTTTAACTAACTTTACTTTTATCTTCTTCATGTTTTTTCTCAACAAAATAACTAATAGGTTTATTTCTCGCTCGCGCAATCTCTTCTAACGTTCTTAACTGCTTTAATGCTTTAATTGTTGCCCTCGCTAAGTTTAGTGGATTTCGGGAGCCAAAAGATTTAGTTAAGACATCTTTTAACCCCAATGCTTCTAATACCGCCCTTACTTGCTGGCAAGCAATAATTCCGGTTCCTGGAGAGGCAGGTTTTAATAAAATTTTAGAAGAACAGTATTTACCGGTTACTTCGTGAGGAATGGTTCTTTCTTTTATAGAGATTTTTACCATTTCCTTTTTTGCCCTTTCGATCGCCTTTCTTACCGCTTGGGCAACCTCGACTGCTTTCCCATGCCCAACGCCAACCATTGATTTGCCATCACCAACAACCGCCACTGCCGAAATTCTTAGTCTTTTGCCACCTTTCGTTGTCTTTGCTACTCTTTTTATTTCAATAACTCTTTCAATATATTCTTGTGCCATAATAACTCCTTAAAATTTTAAACCTCCTTCTCTTGCTCCTTCGGCAACTGCTTTAACTCTACCATGATATTTATAACCACCACGGTCAAAAACAACTTTTTCAATTCCCAAAGATTTCGCTTTTTCTGCTATCCATTTACCCAGTTCGTAGGCGATATCCGTCTTTTTAGTAATCCCTAATTGTTTCATTTTTTCTTGAAATTCTTTCTTGGTAGAAGCAACACCAGTAATCATTTTACCAATCTCATCGTTTATTAAATAAGCATAAATATGCTTATTACTTCTTTTTACTAAAAGCCTCGGTCGCTCTGTAGTGCCAAATATTTTCTTTCTTATTCTTAAATGTCTTCTTTCTAAAGGTGTTAATTGTCTCATAATAGAATATAATAATAACAAAATTTTTTGAAAAGTCAAGGATGTAAATTACAAGAGAAAAAAGAGATTATTTAATCTCTTTTTCTAACCAGGAAAGATATTTCTTGTATCCCTTTTTAATTTCCAGTTGCAAAAGACAAGGAGTTTCATAGGGATGGAGTTCTTTTATTCTCTTTTCAATCTCTTTATATTTTTCTTTCTTTGTCTTTAAGAATATGCCATATTCTTTTCCCTTTTCAAT
>JBDRVE010000039.1 GCA_039801725.1 candidate division WOR-3 bacterium
ACTTTTCTTAAAGGATTGTCCTAAACTAAATCCTGATATTTCTTTTGCGGAATTGGCAAAATATCCTTTATCAGGAGGCAAGATAAAAAACGCGGTAATAAAAACTGTTATGAAATGCGGCCAAGAAAATAGAGAAATTACTCTCCAAGACCTAATAAAATCAGTAAAAGAAGAAATGACAGAAACCTTGGGAAAGGAAGAGAGAATTGGGTTTGTGAGTTAGAGAATTTAAAGGGTTAAGAAGATTTTTCTTGGCAGACGCAGGGAATTCTTTTACACTTGGGGCAACCTTTTTTGTATTTCTCAATTGCCTTTTCCATATCAATTCCGTATAAACTTGCTAAGGTTACAAGCCAAGCAAAAGTATCGGCAAATTCTTCTTCCTTCTCTTTTTTAGTTCCTTTTCTTAATGCCTTTGCTAATTCGCCAACCTCTTCGCAAAACCAAAGAAAGGTCTTTTCTTTTCCCCTTTTCTTATCTTTTTGATAATAAATCTTTTCAATCAATTTCTGAAATTCTCTTATTCTCATAATTAAAATCTGAATAATACCCAGATATTTATATCAATTGATTGGATTTTATCTTGTTTCAGAAGATTTTTGGAATTGGAATAAGAGGTATTTAGTCCAACTTGGGTGTAAGTAGAAAGTTGATAAGAAAAGGAAAGGGAAAGATTGTAGTTATTGTTGCGGGAAAGGAAGGTTTTTGCCAATTCTCTTATATAATAACTTTCGCTTAAATTGTAACTAAAATTGCTGGAAAAATTAATATCATGAGTTAGTTTTATCTTTTTTAATAAAGGTAGTTTTATCCCTTCTTTTAAAGAGAAACTATAGCTATAAGAAAGGGAAAAACCTTTGCTTTCGTTGTAATTTGTGATATTACTTAAAGCACTAAAATTAGAGTTTTTGTTATAATTGATATTGATTGAAGTATTCATTCGGTTTTTAAAATTAAGTTGCCAACCAATTAATGGCGAAAAGTTATAATTATTATCTTCGTTTCTTTCGCTTAAGATAAAACTGCCATCCGGTGCCAATCGTGAAGAAAGGGTTTTTCGCTTTTCAAATTTGCTATTTATCTCCGAAGAAGAAATTAATTTTGGTAATATTTTTTCTACATTCTTAATACTAATATCTAAAGAAGGAAATTTTATCTCTCTACTTCCCTGCCGTGAAGAAAGACCATAAAAGTTTTTCTCCCAATTTCTTTCATAACCCCATCTTATAGAAATATTAGATAACTTAAAAGAACTTGATAGTTCCAAAGAATATTCCCGATCCCTTGCCCTTTGAGATGAGTCATAAGGAATATTTTCTTTAAAACCAAACTGGTATAAAAGACTTGGACGAAAATCAATCCGTGGATATTCGCTTCCCCTTGAAAAGTTATAATCAAAACTTATAGCATCAAAATAATTACTAATCTTTTCTAATTTTAACTTCTCAAAAAGTTCCGGCAAGTCAAAATCGGTTCCAAAACCAAAAGAGAAATCATTGTTAATTCTTCTTATATTGGTATAAGTATCGCCCCGCATCTTTTCCCTTCCCTCATCATAACTACCATCGATTGAAAAATTTGGCTCTAAAATATCAAATAAAGAAAAGTTATAAGAAATAGAAATATCCCGAGAAAAACCTTCATCTATTCCTAAAAAAGTTCTCTTTTCTTTTATCAAACCAGTTTTAAAAACACCTAAACGATTAAAATAATTTCCGCAAGAATATTCAATATTTAAATCAGAAATTGGTGAATAAGAAAAGCCATAAGAGAAACCAGCATTCTTTGTTAATATTTTTGGTTGGATAGTAAAGGTATCGCTCTCCTTTGCTCGATTTTTTCTCTTACTTTCATTATCACTTAAAGAAAAGGAAAGGGAAATATTTTTTGGAAAAAGGCTTATCTTTTCCTCTTTTATTCTTATTCCTAAATCGGGTGAGATATTGTAAGAGAAACTTTGGGAAAAGGTATTACTACTATCAATAGATAATGTCTGATTACTGAAACCAAACCTCTTAGAAAAAGAATAAGAAAAGGCGTCTAAGGTATATTTTAAAAAGGGATTTTGAGAACTTTTGCTTCTTCTCAAAGAAAAATTATAACTTTCACTACCGCTTCTCTCATGAAAAGTTTTATCTTTTAAAATCAAATCGGGGATACTTGGTGAAAAATAGGGTTTGGAAAAAGAACCTATTTTATTATAACTTATTGGCAGAGAAAAACCTAAAAGAGAAAGATAGGGAATTTTTGATAAATCGATAGCAGAGTTTAAATAATAGTTTAGATTATCATTGCCGGCTGAAGCAGGTACCTGTGTCAATCTTGAAAAGAAAGGATTTTGTTTCTCAATATTAAAACTGGTACTAAAACCGATATCGGGAATATTAAAACTGGTATTGAAACCGTAAATAAGACCAGTCTCATTCTTTGGTTTACTCACTCTTAATTCGTTAAACCAAACACTATAAGAAATTCTTGAAGATAAGATATTACAAACTCCTAAAGCGTAATAGCGAACATTATTTAAAGAAGGCTCTCCCCTTATTTTTACCTCTTCAAAATACTTTCCAGTCTTTACCAATGGTAAAGAATCCAAAGAGATTTGGATTTCATACCAGTCTTCACCATAAGGAACTTTTCTTATCTTATAGAAACTTTCTTTTTCTTCTAATGGCAAACTAAGGGCATAAAAATTACTGCTATCAAGTCCAATACGGAAATATATGATTATCGCCCTTTCTTCCACCTCTTTTGGTTTATGGAAATAAAAACTGAGTTGGGAATATTTTCTTAAATCCTGTCCAGTGCTTAAAAACATCTCAGTAATACAGGTATCGTAAGAAGATATTGAATCTATTTCTAAACAAAGACTTGCTTCGTAATAAATACCTCTTATATCCTTTTTCACTTTGAAAGGCGAAGTATAATCCGGGGTATTCTTATTAGATATTGAATATATTCTTGCCTTGCTTATTAGAGTATCTACTTCTTTGGATAGAAATCTTGGCTTCTTCCATCTTACACCAGTAAATTTTATTGAATAAATCCTCATCTTAAAAGGTTTAGAAAAATTATGGAAGTATATCGCCAGTTTTCTTATATCATTAAGATTTGGTCTACCAATTATTGTATCAAAAGCCCTTAATGGAATTGTTACTACCTTCCAATTGTTATAAAGTTCTTTTATATTTTTACTATTTAACGAAATTGTATAAGAAAAGTAATGATTATTTCCCCGACTGTCAAAACCATTTAGGTCAATATCTTCACTATTTAATATCCGATTCTTTTCAGTTCCCATCGGATTAAGATAATAATCATAATCATCATTCTGGTCATCTCCTTCAACATTCAAAGAGTCGATACCAAATATGCCATCTAAACCACAATCTTCATCTGATTCCAATTCATTATTGCCATTCTTATCTTCGGTATCAAAAATATTATTATACCCAACTATTCTGCCATCCTTTGTCCTTCTCGGCACATCCTCTTCTAAATAAGATGCCAAACTGAAAGAGATTTTACCATCGTAATCGCCACTATCAATCCGAAAGACCATTTCTAAATTTTCATAATTCTCTAATTGAAGGTTGCTTCCTCGAGCAAGTGCCTGACAAATTCCAAACCAAGCATTATTATTAGGATTATTATTAACCTCAATTATTAGATAATTATCCCTCTCTCTTCCTTCTTCACCAATCTGACTACCAAAAATTGAATCTCTTCTCACATAATTTTCTGGTTGAGGATTTTTAATATTAGGAAAGTTTTTAATAAAATTACCGGTATCGCCAAAATAAGGACAAGGCGCAAAAAAGAAAGAAGAACCTCTAATTTCTAAACTATGCTCTAAAGAAGTCTCTTCAAAATTATCAATATAGGCATTATTAAGGGTATTACTATTTTTAAAGGAACTGGCTATCTCACCACTTGTTTGGAAGCGGAGAAAATTAAAGTCTTTTAAATAAGAGAGATTAAAAGAAAGAATTCCCTTATTAAAAGGTTCGTAACCGATTTCCGGCTTATCCGTATAACTACCTTCACTGCGCATAAGAAAAGAAGAACCTAAAGTAAGATTCTCAAAGAGTTTTGTCTCTGCCCGAAAACCACCAAAAGTTTTTGCCGAGGGAGCAAAAAAGGGAAGTTGTTCAAAAGTTACCTTGATTTCAGCATCTGGTGGTAATTTTAAAAAGGTTATCTTCCCTGTCTTATAATCAATTGTGTAATCACTGCCTTTTTCGGCAAGCACACCATTAATGTAAACTTTTTCACTATTTTCAACGATGTCTGTTGTTCCTAAAAGGAATTCTTGGATACTGCTGGAATATTCTATCACCATTAGATATTTCCCTCCTTCACCATAAGAAAGGGGTTCTTTGAAATAGATAATCGAATCCTTTACCGAAAGTTTCTCACTATTAAAAGGATAAAGATAAGGAAAGACAATTAAACCATAACCACTTTGAAAATAAGGAAAGTTAATCTCACCATCATTATCCGGGTCTAATCCTAAAATTTCCAAAAAACTCTTACCTTTATAATCGCCTTCGGTCTCATATTCAGTAGAATAACTTCCAGATATCCTAAAAATCTTTGCTTGTTTTATTCTTACATTTTTTTCTCCCAAATAATAGATGTTTCTTAAATTATATTTGAAAGTAGGTGAGCCGACATCAAACCTTTTCTTTTTGATAAGTTTTAATATAAGAAGGGAATCTTCATATCTTTTACCACCAATTGTCTCACCATCAACGGTAGTATAAAAACAGGCAAGATTACCATTATCAACCGCAATATTAAGTTCAATCACCGGTATTTCACCATAAGGTAAAATTGTTAAAGTCCTTAAATAAAAATCTTTGTTTATCTCCAAACGAACAAATCCCGCCCTTATTCGCTCATCACTATTTACTGGTTGGGAATCAGGAAAATCGGGATAGATTGTTGCCAAACACCTAATTGCATTTGTTTGGATATCATTATAAGGATTGCCATCATCATAAAAGAGTTGGAAATTACTTATTTTTAATAGCATATCCGGATTAGTATCTAAAATAAAGAATTTATATTTGGCATATTCATAATCATAAAAGGTATCTATCTTGACACTCGCCTTACCTTTAAATTCCACATCCTTTTTTTCTGATTGTTCCCTGGAAGCAACTGCATAAAAATTAATCGGTCCCAAAGCACCTTCGGATCTTAAACCAAAAAGACCTTTATGCGTTGGAATATCACCGGTATATCTGGTAGAAGGAAAACCAAAACTAATGTCGCCACCTTCAATCTTTCTAACTATTTCATCCTCTGTTCCGGTATAGACAACACTGATTTTATTTTTTGCTTCCATCCTTCTTGAATCGTGGTCAATATTTATTTTTGTCCGGCCGCCAATTTCACCAGTAACTGTCAACTTTAATTCTTGGCTCATTTTTAATTCTGGAAAGAGACCGCGCGAAGGTATTTCAGTAAAAAGGGGTGAGGAATGGATTGTTTGTCGGCCACCAACAGTGATTCGGTCTTCTCCGGAAATCTTTATCTTACTTTCACCTAAACCTGGCAAAGTTGGCAGTTCAATTAGGGGAATAAGACCCGTTTGGTATACGAAACTCCTTTCTCTTTTTCTTTGCATTTCTTGATAAAAATTATATAAGAATCTTTCTTTAAAACTCCTCTTAAAATATTCTTCCAAAGGTTCGATCTTAATAACTCCTAAAAAGAGTGAATCCCGCCATTTTTCTAAATAGACAAGACTTCTTGAAAAATCAAATCGAACTCGGATTGAGTCATTGAAATTTTCTCCTTTTAAAAATAAAAAGAAAATAATAATAATAAAACTACGTCTTAACATCTACTTTCTGATTTATAATAATTGGTAAAATTACTTCCAAAAGACTTTCACTATCTAATTTCTCTTTCTTAAAAATTTCTGTTCTCTTTCCTACGCCCAAAAATTTGCTTTCAAAACCGAAATTAACAATTTTTTGATTAGGGAAAAGATTTTTGAGATATTCACCAAAACCTCCTTCTTTAAGGTTATCCTCAATCACAAAGACAGGTAAGTTATCTTTAAATAAATCCCGATAAAAAGAAATCGTTAATGGTTTTATTACTTTCGCGTCAACCAAAGTTAAAAAAATATTTTTTTCTTTTAATTTGTTATTTAAATCCATAGCAATTCTTGTGCCTGCACCCACCCCAATAAGAATTCCGTCCTTTCCCTTAGTTATTATCTCCGGTTCAATTTTACCGGTATTTCCTTTAAACTCTCCCCAATCTTTTGGATACCTAATAAACACTGGCGAATCTTTCTTTAAAGCAAATAAAATCATTTCTTTTAGGTCTTCTAAAAAATAGGGAGCAAAAAAGGTGACATTGGGCAAAAATCTTAAGTAACTGATATCATAAACTCCTTGATGGGTTTCACCATCATCCGGCACACAACCAGCACGATCAATTAAAAACAAAATTGGTAAGTTATGTAAAAGACAACAATTTATTAATTGGTCATAGGCTCTTAACAAAAAGGTAGAATAGATGCAAACAACCGGTTTAAAATTCCTTAATGCCAAACCACAAGCAAAATCTATTGCGTGCTGCTCACATATTCCGCAATCAAAAAACCGCTCCGGAAATCTCTCGGAAACCTCTTTTAAACCGCTTCCCAAACGCATACCAGGAGTAATCACTACCGCATTTTTTTCCTTATCCAAAATCTCACAAAGAACTTTTCCAACATATTCGTTATAAAAAACACCTTCGATACTTTTATCTTCTTTGCCACTTATTCCGTGATAATACTCTGGGTCTTCTTCGGCTTTCTTATAACCCTTTCCTTTTTTTGTCAGTACATGAACCAGTATTGGACCTTTTAACTCCTTTATTTTTTGAAAGATTTTTATTAAATCTTTTAAAGAATGACCATCAATCGGCCCAAAATAACGAAATCCAATCTCTTCAAAGAAAGTAGTTGGTAGAAAAAGTCTTTTAAGACCTTTTTCCAACCTTTTTAAATATTCCTCACTCTCTTTTTTTAATCTTTCCGGCAGAAAGTTTAAAAAAGATTTCAATTCCTGTTTTAAACTTAGATAACGTTTATCACTAATAATTTTATTTAAATATTTACTAAAAGCGCCTTGCGTCTTGCTTATTGACATTTCATTATCATTAAGAACCACAATGACATCACTTTGTAAAAAACCAGCCTGGTTTAACCCTTCAAAAGCTACTCCGGTTTGAATTGAACCATCACCAATCACCACAATTATCTTTTCTTCTGGTTTTTTAAAAAGGGCAAGCCCAACACCAACGGAAATCGCATCGCCAGAATGACCGGAACAAAAAATATCATAAGGACTTTCACTTCTCTTGGGGAAACCGGCTATACCTTCCTTTTTTCTTAAGTTTCTGAATTCTTTACCTCTACCAGTTAAAATCTTATGGGTATAACATTGGTGACCCACATCAAAAAGAATTTTATCTTTATCCAAATCAAAAACATAATGGAGAGCAATTGTTAATTCCACCACCCCTAAATTTGGTGACAGATGGCCACCATTTTTTTCTACAATTTCAATAATATATTCTCTAATCTTTTGGGCTAAATTCTCTAATTCCTTTAAAGAAAGTTTTTTTAACTCCTGAGGATTAATTTTCGTTAAATCCATTTTTTAACCTTTTCTCATATTTTCTTTTCAACTCCCCAAGAAAAGGAATTTCTTCTTTATCTTTAATATCATCTTCGATCTGGAAGAGACTTCCGTAATCTTCTCCGTAAACTGTCCATTTTTCTATATTTTTATCTTTTAGATTTAACAAAAGAGCTGCTATTTGAAAAATTGCTCTAAAAAGAGCCGCGGTCTTTTTCTTTATCATTTTTTCATATTCCTCTTTAGTAAAGTTCTTTTTTTTAATATCCAGAAATTCACCAGCAACCAAATCAGCCGTTGCCTTCGTCAAAATTTTGAAAATCCCAATTTTTAACGAATCTTCTATCTTTAAGTCACTCAAAACTTGAAAGGCTAAGGAAAACAAAGCATCACCAATTAATATTGCTTCTCCTTCACCAAAAACTTTATGAGTTGTCAACCTACCGCGGCGATAATCATCATTATCAATTGCCGGCAAATCATCGTGAACCAAAGAGAAGTTGTGAATTAATTCTATCACTAAACCAATTTTCATTATCTCCTTCTTTTTTATCTTAGTTTTTTTATCTAAAAGAGAAAATAAAAGCAACGGCCTTATTCTCTTGCCGCCGGTCATTGCGTAAAAAATTCCCTTTCGCAACTCTTTCGGATAATCTTTGGTATATTTTTTTAATTCTTCTCTTAAAAACTTTTCAAACTCTTTTTTTTCTTTCATAACTTCGAAAAATATTTTCTAATAAATTGATTGTTGTCAAAACACCGACACCGCCGGGAACCGGAGTGATTGCCTTCACTTTATCCAAAAGTTCATCATAATGAGCATCACCAACAATCTCACTTTTCCCCTCTTTTTCAACAACATTAATTCCGCAATCAATAATTACACTATCTTCTTTTACCATCTCTTTTGTTAGAAAATATGGCTTACCAACAGCGGTAATAATAATATCAGCAACCTTTGTTAATTCTTTTAATTCTTTGGTCTTAGAATGAGCACAGATAACCGTCGCATTCCCGAGTTTACTTTTTTTTAAAAGCATCAAAAGCAAAGGCTTACCAATTATTATTGAGCGAGAGATTATTAAAATCTTTTTTCCTTCTGGAAAGATTTGGTAATTTTCTAAAAGATCAACAACCGCTTTAGGTGTTGCTGGATAGAAAATTGGTTGATCCCAGGCTAACCTTCCTATATTGTAAGGAGTTAAACAATCGATGTCTTTATTGTGATCAATGCTTTCAATAATCCTTAACGAGTTATACTTGGAAGGAATTGGTTGCTCACAAATCACACCATAAATATCTTCTTTTTTTTGCTCTTCTTTAATGAAATTTATTATCTCTTCTTCTGATATATCTTCACCAAAATTTTTATAAATCGGTATAAAACCCAATTTTTCACTCTTCTTAATCTTTTGACGAACATAAACCTTGGTACCTTCGTCTTCACCAATCTGAATTATTAAAAAAGAAATTTTATCTTTAATATTGGTTATTTTTCCCCTTAACTCTTCTTCTTTTTTTAGCGCTAGGGTTTTCCCTTCTAATATCAATGCCATTTTTTATTCAAAATAAAAAATCATACCAATTTTTTTTGATAAATCAAATTAAAAAATTTTTTTATAAAATCGGTAGTTTTTTTAATTATTCTTTTAAAACCAAATTCCATCAAAACTTTTCTATTTCCTTGCCACCTCCTATTTATTTAATTTTAAAACATTTCTCTGAAAAAATCAATCTCAATTTTGTTTTATTATCTTTATAATAAAATTCTTAATTTCTGATAATTTTTTACCTTTACCTCCACCTTCAGCTAAATCTTCTCGACCACCGCCACCTCCGCCAAGAAACTCACCAAGTTTCTTTGCCAAATCCTTTGCTTTAATCTTTTCTTGCAAATCTTTACTCACAAAAATAATAAACTCCCAATCATCTTTTTCTTTTCTAAAAAAGAACCCCACTCGTTTTTCTTTTTCTTTTTCTTTAAGATAATCACAAAGTTTTCTTATCTCATCTTTTTCTAAAAAGGAATAATCTTCGATAATTAATTCAATATCTTCTGATATTCTTTTACCAGTCAGATTATTCACAATTATTGAGAGGTATTTTTCAACAATTTTTTTTCGATTTTTCTCTTGTTCTCTTAAATTTTCTAATATTTCCTTTATTTTTTTAAAGAGATTTTCTTCAGAAACCTGTAGTTCTTTTCTTAGTTCTTTTAATCTTTTATCTTTTAAGAGAAGATAATCAAAAGCCCTTTTGCCACAATAGGCTTCTATTCTTCTAATACCAGCAGCTATTCCTTTTTCATCAATGATTTTAAAAAGTCCGATCTCACCAGTATAGTCTAAATGGGTACCGCCACAAACTTCTAAAGAAAAATCGCCTATCTTTATCACATTCACATACTCTCCGTACTCCTCTAAAAACAAAGCAATCGCTCCCATCTCTTTTGCCTTTTCAAAAGGCAGGTTATAATGCTTCTCTACCTTGATATTTTCTAAAATCTTTTGAAAGACTATCTCTTCAATTTTTGAAATCTCCTCTTCCTTTAAGGGCCGGTAAAAATTGAAATCAAAATGAAGCCTACCAACCTCCACCAAACTACCTTCTTGCCTTACCTCTTTGCCCAAAACCAATTTTAATGCCTTATGTAACAAATGGGTTGAAGTGTGTGCTCGCATAATCTCGTATCTTCTTTCTTTCTCAACCACCGCCAAAACTTTTTTCCCCAATAGATTTATCTCTTTCTCCATTTTTATCTTGTGAACAGGCACTTGATATTGATAATAACTATCTATCACTGGAATTTCTAAGTCTTCATAAATTATTTTTCCGGTATCACCAATCTGACCACCCTTTTCGGCATAGAAAGGTGTGGGATTTAACACAATTTCATATTCTTCGGCTGAAATCTTTTGAAAAAAAACCACTCTACTCTCTACGGCTAACTTATCATAACCACAAAACTCAACACTTTCTTTAGGGATTTCTTTGGAAACAATTATTTTTTCTTTTTTTCTTTCCTCTATTTTATTTTTAAATCCTTCTAGATCTAACAAAAGATTTTCGTCTTTTGATAGTTCCTCCATAATTTCAATATTTAATCCAAAAGTGTCATGAAGGAAAAAGAGTTTGTCGCCGCTTATAACTTTTTCATTTCTCTTTTTTATCTCAGCAATCACTTCTTCCCATTTGCCAATTGCCCTTTTAAGAGTGTAAAGAAATCTTTCTTCTTCCTCTTTAATAATCAGAGGAACTTTGTTTATTCCTTCTTTTAATTCGGGATAAAAAAGAGAATAGTTATAAATAATTTCACTGGGCAGTTGATACAAAAAGGGCTTTTCCGGAAATTCTTTTAAAATTTTGTAATATAAAACTAAAACACGCCTCAAAAGTAATCTCAAAACATAACCTCTTTCTTCATTACTGGGCAGAACCCCATCACAAATGGCAAAGGTTAATGCCCGTAAATGGTCACTGGCAGCATAGAAAAAACTTTTATTTTCCTCATTTTTCTCAATACCCAATATTTTTTCTAATTTCTTTATAATAAAATCAAAAAGATCTGTTTCAAAAATTGTCTTTTTATTTTGGATAACCATTGCCAATCTTTCTAATCCCATTCCAGTATCAATACCTCGATTTTTGAGGGGTAACCTTCTTCCATCTGGTTGTTGATCATACATCGGAAAAACAATATTATAAAGTTCTAAAAATCGGTCACAAGAACAACCAGGACCACAACTCTCTTTTTGACAACCAAACCTTTCTCCTAGATCATAATATATCTCCGAAGAAGGACCGCAAGCACCAACGCCACCGGCCGGACCCCAAAAATTATCCTCTTCGCCTAATCGATATATCCTCTTTTCTTCTAAACCAATTATTTTGTGCCAGATATCATAAGCCTCATCATCTTCTCGGAAAACTGAAACATATAATCTTTTTTTATCCAATTTTAAAACTTCTGTTAAATACTCCCATGCCCAAATCAATGCCTCTTTTTTGAAATAATCACCAAAGGAGAAATTACCAAGCATTTCAAAAAAAGTACAGTATTTCGGTGAAAAACCAACTTTCTCTAAATCGGTCAATCTTAAACATTTTTGACAAGAAGCTGCTCTTTTATAAGGCAAAGGTTTTGTACCGGCATAGAATGGCTTAAATTGAACCATACCCGCAGTAGTAAAAAGCAAAGTCGGATCATCTTTGGGTACTAAGGAAGAAGAGGGAACAATTATATGATCCCTTTCTTTATAAAAACTTAAAAAACTTATCCTTAATTCTTGCGCTTTCATTTAGGAAATTTCTTTATTTCTTTTTATTTTAATTAGCCAGTCACCTCTTCTAAAACTTTCTCAATGGTTCGATTAGTAAAACCGCGCCTTAAAAGAAGTTCTTTTAATCTACTTTTTAAGTAGTTTTTAGGATTACCAGTAATTTTATTTTTCTCTTTTTTCTTTTCCAATTGTTTTTTAATTTTTGGTAAATATTTCTCTACCAATTCCCGCGCTGGAACTTCTTCGGAAACTTCTAAAAGATATTCATCGATCGCTTTCTCCTCAACTCCTTTTCGGAGAAGTTCTTGCTTGATTGCTACTTTTCCTCTTTTTCGAAAAGAAAGAGAATGGGCAACATAATTTTTAATAAAATTTTTATCCGAAAGATAATCAAGTTCTTTTAAGTTATTTATCACCTGCTCCACTACATTTGCTGGATAACCTCTTTTTAAAAGTTTCTCTTTAAACTCATTTTCCGAATAATCTCTTCGGGATAAAAGTCGCAAAGAATAATCTTGTAATCTTTTTACTTGATCAGTTTCAATAATTTTTGTCAATTCTTCTTCGGTTATCTTATCGCCCACTTCTAAAGCAAATTTTCGAATAGTCGATTTTAAAAAAGTACCAACATTCTTTTTATCTAAAAAGAGAGTATAATAACGACCATTCTTTGATTCCTTTAATTGGGTTACGGTATACTCAGTCTTCTCTTTTTTCATTTTTATCCTCCTTTTTTTCTTTTAAAGATAATTCGTAAATTTTATCTTCTAATTCTTGGGAAATCTTAGGATTTCTACAAAGGAATTCAATTGCCTGCTCCCGCCCTTGGCCGAGTTTTGTTTCTCCATAGGAAAACCAAGCACCGCTTTTCTGAATAATCCCCAAGTTAACTCCTAAATCAATTATTTCTCCTTCCCGCAAAATTCCTTTGCCGTAAAGGATATCAAATTCTGCTTCTTTGAAGGGCGGTGCCAATTTATTCTTTACTACTTTTACCTTTGTGCGATTACCGATCGTCTCCTCTTCCTTCTTTATTGTACCAATTCTTCTAATCTCTAATCTTAGACTGGCATAAAATTTTAACGCTAAGCCACCAGGAGTAGTTTCCGGATTAGCAAACGCACCAACGCCTATTTTGTAACGAATCTGATTGGTAAAAATTGCGCAAGTCTGTGATTTGTGAATCACACCGGTAAGTTTTCTTAATGCTTGAGACATTAATCTTGCCTGAACACCAATTTGGGCATCTCCCATTTCACCTTCTACCTCGACCCGTGGCACCAAGGCAGCGACCGAATCGATTACAAAAACATCTAAGGCACCACTTCGTGTTAAAATCTCAGCAATCTCTAAGGCCTGTTCTCCAGTATCAGGTTGGGAGACATATAAATTTTCCAGTTCCACACCTAAATCTTTAGCATAAGAAGGGTCTAAAGCATGTTCAGTATCAATAAATGCACAAAGCCCGCCTCTTTTTTGAGCCTGAGCCACAATTGAAAGGGCTAAAGTAGTTTTACCACTTCCTTCAGGCCCAAAGATTTCTACCACCCTTCCTCGCGGTACTCCGCCAATACCGGTAGCAATATCTAAAGAAAGAGAACCGGTAGGAATTACATCAACCTCAACACTTACACCCTTCTCTCCCAATCTCATTATTGCGCCTTTGCCATAACTCTTTTCAATTTGGGCAAGAGCAACTTGAAGGGCTTTTAATTTTTCTTTTAGATTCTCCTTTTTCATTTACTCCTCCAAATTAATTTCACTTTAAATTTTACCAATTTTTTTTAAAATGTCAATATTAAGAGAATAGGGAGAAGAATTAAAAATTGATGGTTATCTGTTATTCAAATATTTATTTTGCCAAATAGACAAAGTCAATTTTTCTAAATTTTTGTCATAATTTACCATCTCTTCTATATACTTTTTGTCAATCTCATTAGGAGCATAATCTATCGGTCTGGCTCCATATTCCTCAATCATTTTCTTGGCAGTCAAAAAATGGTCTCTTATCGGACAAGGTCTTAACCAATCACCGCTAACTTTTCCGCCCGATAAAAACCCATAACCCTTCTGCCAATCTCTTATCGCCTTGAAAAAAGGTGTAAATAAAACATCATTTATCGTCCCACCTTGATTGTAAATATCTATAATATTACTCACCGCATACGGGAAAAAAACACAAGGCGCACAATCCCCATGCCAATTAATATGAAAATATCCACCCTCCCTTCCACCAGCAATACAACCATAAGATACTGTTCCGTGATTCCAGAAATCGGCAAGCATTATCTTCTTCTTCCTTACTATCTCCCAACTCCTCTGCCACATCCATACCCGCTGCTTCGGCGTCGGCATTAAACTCGGATCCGCATCACGACCAATCG
>JBDRVE010000040.1 GCA_039801725.1 candidate division WOR-3 bacterium
AAATTTCCTGATATTCAATTGGTAGTTGGCAATGTTGCTACTGCTGAGGCTTGTTTAGATTTAATAAAATTAGATGTGGATGCAGTGAAAGTAGGAATTGGACCAGGTTCAATTTGTACAACAAGAGTAGTTGCTGGTGTTGGTGTTCCCCAGATAACTGCTATTATCGAAACAAGCAAAATTTTAAAAAAATATAAAATTCCCTTAATTGCTGATGGTGGAATTAGATATTCTGGTGATATTGTAAAAGCATTAGCCTGTGGAGCCGATAGTGTAATGATTGGAAATCTTTTTGCTGGAACTGATGAAAGTCCTGGTGAAGAAATATTATTAGAAGGAAGAAGATATAAGATTTATCGGGCAATGGGCTCATTAAGTGCAATGAAAGCAGGTTCCAAAGACAGATACTTCCAAGAAGAAGCAAAAAAATTTGTTCCTGAAGGAATAGAAGGTCTTGTTCCTTATCGTGGTAAAGTTTCTGAAGTCATTTTCCAATTAATTGGCGGCTTAAAAGCCGGTATGGGTTATGTCGGGGCAAAAAATCTTAATGAATTAAGGAAAAAAGCAAGATTTGTAAGAATTACTTATTCTGGTTTAAAAGAGAGCCATCCCCACGATATTATAATCACCAAAGAAGCACCCAATTACGAAAAACCAAAATTCCTATAAATATAAAGTATAGGGGTAGGGGGTATATACCTATAAGTTCTTACAAATCAAAGACTTAGATAGGTATAGGGTTATCCCTATGACTATCTACTATACTAATTAGGATATAAATAAAAATACCAAAAATATATCTTTTTCTTATTGACTTAAAAAAATCTTATTGTACTTTTTAAAATATAAGTTTGTAAAAAATAATTAAGATAATTTGTTAAAAAAATCTTATAAAAGAATTAAATGTTCAAATTGGAAAATATAAAGGAGGAAAAAAGTCTTTATTAGGTGTCGTATATAAGAGTAGATAATTTTAAAGTTTTATAGTTTACATAATATATATTACCAGAACTTATATATTTTATATAGATGTTAAATTCTTATAATTTTCTCGCTTAAAGGCTTAACAAAGGGAATTTCCCAATAGTTTCCGCGCCAGGCATTTATAAAACCAACAAAAACTAAATAAAGATATAATATGCCAATAATTATTCCTATAACATTTTTAATTATCCAAGCAATAATTTTAAAAATTAAGCCAATAATAAAGATTTGTCCCAAAAGATTGGCGAATATAAAATGAAATATCCAAATAGAAAATGTAATGATTAGTAAAAGAATAAATAAAGTTAAACCTTGTTTAGCATGATGGCAGGCAAATTCATCTTCTTTAGTAAAGATTATTGGAATAAGACCAAAAAAAGGGAAATAACTTAAAGCAGCCAATACCAAACTTTCTTTATTATTTTTTTCCATTTATATAAAATACTAAAATTTCTTTAAAAATCAATAAATAAATTCTATTGATAAATTGTTTAATAATTTTATAATATATCTTATGAAATATTTTTCTTTACTACTTTTAGGTTTAACTATTTTGAAATGTGGTTATACAACACGAATTCCTTCTCATTTCGCTTATAAAAAGATCGCAATTTCTTTTATTGAAAATAAAACATTAAAACCAATGTTGGAAGTGATCCTTACCGAAGAGTTAGAAAATTATTTTAAAAGTATTCCTCAAATAAAGTTAGTAACCTTACAAGAAGCAGAATTAATTATTTCCGGAGTAATTGAGAATTATGAGAAAAAACCAGCAGTTTATGATGCTTTCCAAAATATTAGCGAGTGGCAAATAATTATTTCTTGTCAAGTAAAAGGCGAAGAAAAAGATACCGAAAAAACCGTGTTTAATAGTTTGATAACCCAATTTTTAAATTATTCTGTAGAAGAAGATGAAGAGAAGGTGGTAAAAGAGTTAATGAAGAAGATTACAAATGAAATCTATCGACAACTTTTTTCTCAATGGTAATTGAATTGAAAATTGATAAGGTTATCTTTGGCGGTTTTGGTTTAGGAGAGTATCAAGGGATAAAAGTCTTTGTCCCCTATTCTTTACCAGAAGAAAGATTGTTAATAAAAGTCAAAGAAAAGAAAAAACATTATTGGTTGGGTGAGATTTCAGAAATATTAGAACCTTCTCCTTTTAGAGTGAAGCCAAGATGTCCGGTGTTTACAAAATGTGGTGGTTGTGATTTTCAACAAGCCGAATATTTTTATCAATTGGTTTTAAAAAAATTAATAGTGAATGATTGTTTACAACACTTGAGTAAAATTTATTTTCCTCCCAAAAATCCTTTGCCGGTTTCTTGTTGGCACTATCGAAATAAGGTCCAGATGATGCTTGGGGAAAATCAAGAAAAAATTTTAATTGGATATTATCAAAAGGGTACCCATAATATTATAGAAACTCCTAATTGTTCTATTAATCGAGAAGAGTTCGACGAAATAAAAAATTATCTAATAGAATTCCTTAAAAATAGTAATTTAGAAATTTATAAGGAGAATAAAAAAAGTGGAAATCTGAGATTTTTGGTGATGCGCACTGGTGTGAAAACTAATGAAATTTTATTGATTATTGTGGGAAGATTTTATGAGAAAGAAATTGATAAATTTTATGATTTCTTACCCAAAGAAATACGAGAAAAAATAATTGGGTTTCTTTTTAATATTAACCCTATCCCTACCAATCGAATTCTTACGGACAACTTTTTAACGATTTTTGGTCGGGATTATTATTTTGAAGAATTACTTAATAAAAAATTTCGGATATCGGCAAATTCTTTTTTTCAAAATCATTATGAAGCCACTGAGCTTTTGATTAAAAGAATTATTGAATTAATTGAACCAGAAGAAAACGACCGAATCTTAGATTTATATTCCGGTGTTGGAATTTTTAGCATTATCTTATCTCTTTATGTGAAAGAAATAACTGGCATTGAAAGTGAAAGAAGTGCTTATGAAGATGCTCTTTTTAATAAATTAATAAATAATTGTCTCAATGTAAATTTTCTTTTAGGAAAATGTGAAGACGTTTTAGATAGTTTTGATAATATTGATAAAGTAATTTTAGACCCGCCCCGAAAAGGAGTAGATGAAAAAGTAATTAAGCATTTAAAAAGGATTAAACCAAGAATTATTTTATATATCTCTTGCAATCCGGCAACCTTTTCTCGGGATTTAAAAAGGATTTTAGAAATCGGTTATGAAATTGAGGCGATTGAACTTTTTGATATGTTTCCCCAAACTTATCATATTGAAGTATTAGGAAAGTTAGTAAGAAAATAGTGATGGAATTCTTAATTAAAGGAAATATCTATTTGGATGGTAAATTCCAAAAGGGATATCTTTTAATTAAAAATAAAAAAATCTGGGAAATATTTCTTACAAAAGAAATTCCTAATTATCCAATGATTGATTATGAGAATTATTATATTTTACCAGGCTTTATTGATTCTCACATTCATCTTTTGGAGTTAGGACTTTTGAACATTTTTCCTAACCTCTCCCAAATTTCTTCTCTTAATGACCTTTTTGACACAATTGCCGAGGCAAAAAAGAATCTTGCTTATTTACCTTTTTTGATATTCTTTAATTTTGATTTGGAAAAAATAAAAGAAAAAAGATATCCGAGAAGAAAAGAATTGGATAAAATTGTTGATAAGAAAACTTTGATAATTTCTCAAATAGATGGTCATACAACTATTTTAAATACTTATGGATTAGTAAAAATTTTTGACCAAAATATTGTTTCCGGAATGGAATTAGACCGATATAAAGAGCCGACCGGAGTTTTACGTGGAGAAGCAAACGAAATAGTCCATAAATATTACAAAAAAAATTTACCTTCCGATATAAAAATTTTCGCCTTCCGAGAAGCAGAAAAGAATGTTATCAAAAACGGTATTACCACTTTATGTGCAATGGTTGGCGAAGAAGAAGACAACTCTTATGAAATTCTTTTAGAAAATTTAGATGGTTTCCAAACAGAAATAATAATTTTCCCACAGATAAAAGATATTAAGAAAGTTAAAAGTTTAGGATTAAAAAGAATTGGTGGCTGTATTTTGATTGATGGTTCATTATCTTCTTATACGGCTGCCCTTTCTGAGCCTTATAACGATAATCCTAATACTTCTGGGATTCTTTATTTTACTGATGAGGAACTTTATAAATTTTTAAGAGATGCTGATAATGAAAGTTTACAAACCGCTGTTCACGCGATTGGTGATAGGGCAATTGAGCAGGTAGTTAATATTTACGAAAAATTTCTGAAAGAAAATAGTTTGAGACACCGAATTGAGCATTGTGAAGTTTTAAATAATGAATTAATAAGAAAAATAAAAAAATTGAATTTAGTTATCTCTTGCCAACCTGCTTTTGAATATTTTTGGGGCGGAAAGGGCAAATTATACGAAAAGAGATTAGGAGATAGAATAAAGTTTACTAATCCTTATCGTAGTTTACTTAATGAAAATATTATTTTAATTGGTGGCTCTGATGCACCGATTACACCGCCGAATCCTTTGTTAGGAATTTACTCGGCACTTAATCATCCAAATGAAAAAGAAAGAATTAATTTGAATGAAGCAATAGATTTATTTACTAAAAATGGTGCTTACGGAGTATTTTTAGAAGATAGAAAAGGAGAGATTAAAAAAGGTTATGATGCCGATTTAGTAGTATTAGAAGATTTGCCTGTTGAGAATTATAATATAAAAATTAAAGCAGTTTATAAGAAAGGTGAGATTATTTGGCAAGATTAGTAAAAAGAAGATAATACTCTTTTAACTCAATCTCCTCTGGTCTTTTAGTTAAATCAATAGATAATTCTTTTAAAATTTCCAATTTTTCTTTACCAAAATTATTAGAAATAATATTTACTAATTTTTTTCTTCGCTGAGAAAAAATCTTTCTCAAAAATCTAAAGAAACTTTCATAATCAACATCATAAAAAGGTCTTTCTCGCGGAATAATCAACATTACCATTGCGGAAACTTTTGGTGGTGGTGAAAAATATTTTCTTTCAATTACAAAAAGGCTTTTTTTAATAAAAAAATTATCGGTTATAATAGTTATTGGTGAGTAATCTTTAGTTTTAATTTTTGCCAATAATTTGAAAGCAAACTCTTTTTGGAAAGAGAGCACTGCTTTTTGAAAATGGTTACGGTATTTTAATAGCCAAAAAATAAGTGGTGTAGAGATACTAAAAGGAATATTGCCGACAATTATTAAATCTTTTTTATCACTAATATCATATTGTAAAATATCTTTACAAATTAACTCCAAATTTTCTATATTTTTAAATTTCTCTAATAAGAGGTCAACCAATCTTTTATCAATTTCTATTCCGTAGACAAATTTTGTTTTATTTACTAACTGTTCAGTTAGAATTCCGTCACCAACACCAATTTCCAAAACAGTTTCATCACCTCTTAACTCTAAAGAATCTATTATCCTTTGGGCAATCTTTTTATTCTTTAAAAAGACTTGGGATAAGGATTTTTTTGGTTTTACTCTTTTAATTAATTGCGAAAAGTCTTTTAGCATTTTCTTCAACTTTCTTTTCTAATTCTTTTAATTCGATTTCTAAAATTTCGCTCACTTTTTGATAAATATATTTAATATAGGTAGGTTCATTCCTCTCCCCTCTTTTCGGAACCGGTGTTAAATAAGGAGCATCAGTTTCTAATAATAATCTATCTAAAGGCGTTTTCTTTAAAAGTTTTTCTAATCTTTGACTACCAAAAGTGATTACTCCGGAATAAGATATATAAAGACCTAAATCAATAGCCGTTTTTAAAATCTCTTCATTGCCAGAAAAACAATGTAATACACCTTTAAAATAATTTATTTCTTTCAAAATTTTAAGACCTTCTCGATGACTTTCGCGCAGATGGATATTCATTGGCAAATCAAATTCTTTAGCAATCTTTACTAGTTCTTTAAAAACTTTTATTTGATTTTCTTTTTGAGAATAATTCTTATAAAAATCTAAACCAATTTCACCGATGCCACAAATTTTTTCTTCTTTCAATAATTTATAAATTTCTTTGATATCTTCTTCTCTTACTCGGTCAGCCTCGTGAGGATGAATACCGACATTACCGTAAAGAATTTTATCTTGTTTTATAATTTCAATTAGTTTCCTACTATCTTCTAAATCAATACCTACTAAAATAATTAAATTAACTCCCTCTTTCTTTGCTCTTTCAATTACTAATGGAAAATCTAATTTGTAATCCTCTTCTGTTAGATGGGCGTGGATATCACAAAACATTTATCTAACAATACTACCGGGAGGAACATCTTTATCTGTAGTCAAGATAGCAATCGCTTTTTCTTCGCCGACTGCCAAAATCATACCATTAGATTCAATACCTTTAATTTTTATTGGTTGGAGATTGCATACCACAATAACATTTTTACCAATCAAATCTTTTGGTTCATAGGTATTACCAATTCCGGCAACAATCTGTCTTAACTCATTACCAATATCTATTTCGAAAACTAATAACTTATCGGTTCCTTTTACTCTTTCACAATTAAGTACTCTGCCCACTCTTAAATCAAGTTTTTTAAAATCTTCAATGGTAATTTCCATTTTTCCTCCTTTTAATTTCTTTAATTGTAATTCAATTTTTTCATTAGGAATTTTGTTAAACAATATTTCTACTTCTTTTAAAATAGGCTTTCTTAATAAAAACTCTTTTTCTAAAACATCATCCCATTCAAATTTTTCTAAATCTAAGAAATTTCTAATTTTCTCACAAGTAAAGGGTAAGTAAGGTCGAAAAAGAACTTCAATACTTTTAATTAAAATTAAACAGTTGGCAATAGTCTTTTCACATTTTTTTAAATCACTTTTTACACTTTGCCAGGGTGCTTGGTAATCAAAATACTGATTACCAAAAGAGGGTAATTTCATTAATTCTTTTAAGCCATTCTTAATCTCAAAATTTTCAATAAAATTTTCTGCCCTTATTTTTACTTCTTTAATTGTTTCCAAAACTTCATTGGCTAATTCCCAATCTTCCGGTACTTTTCCTTTTAGATTTCTTTTAATGAATAATAAAACCCGATTAACAAAATTTCCTAAAATATCAGCCAATTCATTATTTGCTTTTATCTGAAAGTCTTTCCAAGTAAAATCAATATCGCTTGTTTCTGGTAAATTGCTTGCCAAAGTATAACGGAGCAAGTCCGGTGGGAATTCTTTTAGATAATCAATAAGCCAAACCGCCCAATTTTCTGATGTTGATAATTTTCTGCCTTCTAAATTTAGAAACTCATTTGCCGGAATATGATAAGGAAGGATATAATCACCGTGTGCCATTAGCATTGCTGGCCAGATTAAAGCGTGAAAAATAATATTATCTTTACCAATAAAATGGATTAATCTTGTTTCCGGATTTAACCAATATTCCTTCCATAAATCACCTTTATTATTCTTTTCTGCCCATTCAATTGTGGAAGAGATATAACCAATCGGCGCGTCAAACCAAACATATAAAACTTTATTCTCGGCTTCTTCCAAGGGGATTTTTACTCCCCAAGGTAAATCTCGACTAATCGCTCGGTCTTCTAATCCTTGATTTAATAAACCTAAAGAAAATTTTTTGACATTATCTTTCCAATAATCTTTCTTTAAAAGCCATTTTTTTAATTTTTCTTGTAATTTACTTAAAGCAAAGAAATAATGGAAGGTCTTTTTTTCTACTGGTGGATTATTACAGATTTTACATTTTGGTGAGATTAGTTGGAAAGGTTCAAGCCAACGGCCACAAATTTCACATTGATCACCCCGTGCCTTGGGATTTTGGCAGAAAGGACAGGTTCCATAAACATATCTATCGGCTAAAAATAATTTACAATTCTCACAATAAAATTGAATCACCTCTTTTTTGTAGATATAGCCTTTTTCATAAATCTTCAAAAAGAATTCTTGGGAAATCTTATGATGAAGTGGCAGGGATGTGCGTGAGAAATTATCAAAGATAATCCCAAAATCTTCAAAGGCTTTTTTTATTCTTTCATAATAATAGTCAATCACTTCTTTGGGCGAGCATTTCTTTTCTAAGGCAGCAATAATAATCGGTACACCATGCTCATCAGTGCCACAAATATGGATACAATCTCTTTTTCTTGACTTTTGATAACGGACATAGATATCAGCTGGCAAATAACAACCGGCTAAATGACCTAAATGGATATCGCCATTCGCATAAGGTAAGGCACTGGTTACCAAAATTCTCATAGAAAAATTATAAAAGAATAAAAGAAAAAAGTCAAAAAATTTTATTTAATATTCTCTTACAAATCGGTAAAATGTTTTATGTAAGAAAATATGATCCCACTCCTCTTCCAATATTGGTTTTCCTTCATAATAGAATTTTACTCCGTCAATCCATTCTCCTTTATAATCTTCTTGTAAAAAGGATTTAATTAAGGTTAAACTGGTAAAATAACCACCAGTAGAACCTTGAAAATACATTTTTCGCCAAGAAGGTAAATAACCAGTTGAATCATGAGTGATAAACTCTCTTAAATCAATAATGGCAATTTTTTTATTATTCTTCTCTTCAATTCTTAAAACATTTATTGGTAAACCACCAAATTTAAATCGGGATAACCGCTCAGCAATTATTTTTAATTTTTCTATCAGAGAAAGATTTTTAGGTATGGCAACATAAAAATTTATTTCTTCTTTTTCTGCTTGTTCATCAGAGCCGTAGATTGGAAAATATTCTATTTTTATTTTTTCTTTCCTAATTGTTTGCCAAAAATAAACCAAACCGAAAATTGTTATGCTGACCAAGATAAAGATTAATATTAACCGGATATTTTTCATCTTCTCATTTTAGATTATCTTTTTGAAAATATCAATATAAAATTTGCCTTTTCTTTTTTATTAATTATAATTAAAGGTGAATTTTTTAAGCATTAAAAATATTTTTCGTTCTTTTAAATATTACAATTTTCGCCTCTATTTTTCTGGTCAAAGTATTTCCCTTATTGGTACTTGGATACAAAGATTGGCAATGCCTTGGTTAGTCTATCGTTTAACCAATTCTCCTTTTCTTTTAGGTGCGGTTGGTTTTGTTGGTCAGGTGCCCACTTTTTTGTTTACTCCTTTTGCCGGTGTTTTGGTTGACCGTTGGAATAAATATCAGACTTTAATTATTACCCAAGTTTTGGCAATGATTCAGGCTTTAATAATTTTCTTTCTTTATATCTTGAAAGTTTTAAATATCTGGCAGATATTTATTTTAAGTATTTTTCTGGCAATTATTAATGCTTTTGATATGCCTTTGAGGCAGGCTTTTATTATTGAACTGATTGATAATAAGGAAGATTTGGGTAATGCCATTGCCTTAAACTCCTTAATGGTTAATATGGCTCGGCTTTTAGGTCCTTCCTTGGCAGGAATATTAATCTCTTTGACCAATGAAGGAATATGTTTTTTAGTGAATGCGATTAGTTATATTTTTGTTATTATCTTTCTTTTGAAAATGAAGATTAGTAATAATAGAAGAGAAAATAAAAAAGAGTTTTTATCCCTTTTTAAAGATTTGAAAGAGGGTTTTTTGTATGTTTTTGGTTTTCCACCATTAAGATATATCATTCTTCTTTTGGCATTAATAAGTCTTGTTGGTATGCCTTACACAATTCTTATGCCTATTTTTGCTTCTAAGATTTTACACGGTAATGCTTATACTTTTGGATTTTTGATGGCTGGCTCCGGAATTGGTGCTTTGATTGCTGGTCTTTATCTTGCTTCTCGAAAAACGGTTTTAGGTTTAGGAAGAATTCTTGCTTTTTCACCAATAATTTTTGGACTCGGTTTAATCCTTTTTTCTCTTTCGCGAAATTTTTTACTCTCTTTTTTGATGATGATTGTTACTGGTTTTGGAATGATTTTAAATATGACTGGTAGCAATACCTTATTACAGACAATTACCGAAGATGATAAAAGAGGAAGGGTAATGAGTTTTTATACAATGGCATTTATTGGTATTGCTCCTTTTGGCAGTCTTTTGGCAGGAACATTGGCAAGTATTATTGGTGCTCCTAATACCCTTTTATTTGGTGGAATCTGTGCTATTATTGGTGGAATTTTATTTGCTCTTAAATTACCCGAAATAAGAAGATTGGTAAGACCGATCTATTTAAAATTAGGAATTATTTCAGAAATCCCAAATAATCTTCCCTCTTCTCATTAAATCTTTTTAATCTTACAGACAAAAAAACCTTCACATTCATTATAATGGGGATAAATCCTTACACATTTTTTCAATTCTTCGTTCTCAAATCCTTCCCATTTAGTAATTCCTTCACAGATTTTTATACCAGGAATATTTATCTCTTCTAAAATAGCATTCTCATATTTATTTAATAAAAAATTTATTACTCCTTCATTCTCTTCCGGTGCAAAAGTACAGGTAGAATAAACCAAGGTTCCACCTTTTTTAAGGCTTTTGAAAGCCGAGATAATTAAATTCTTTTGGATTTTTGCCATTTTATTAATATAAAACTCACTCCAATGGTTTAGGACTTCATAATTTTTATTAATCGTTCCTTCGCTACTACACGGAGCATCTAACAAGACTTTATCAAAATATTCATAAAAGAGGTTGCCAAATCTTTCACCGTGTAAATTAGTAATTACGACATTTAGAGAGCCCATTCGGTCAATATTACCAGTTAATGCTTTTAATCTGTCAATATTTATGTCATTGGCAACTATTAAACCGGTATTTTCCATTAATGCCGAAATTAATGTCGTCTTGGAACCGGGAGCAGCGGTTAAGTCTAATACCTTTTCATACTTCTTCGGTTCCAAAACAATTGGTGGAATCATTGAAGCCATATCTTGGACATAAATATAACCTAAAAAATGTTCCAAGGTATTACCGATAGAAACTTCATCCCTTTCGCTTTTTAACTTAAAGGCATAAGGATAAAAAGGTATTGGCTCACAATCATACTTTCTTATAATCTCTTCCCTATCTTGTTCGTTTGCCTTTAAGGGATTTATTCTTATATAAATTCTTAATCTTCTTTCTAAAAATTCTAAAAAGTGAGGAAAATCAGGAATAACCTTTTCGTATCGAAAGATAAACTTTTCAGGAAGTTTCAAATTGCTGATAATCTTTTGAGGGCAGAAATTTTTTCTTCTCTGCCAATCTTACTTTCTTTTATTGCCTTCTCTAATAAATTAATTGTGAGTTCATAATCCTTCCTTACAATCGGATAAGGATGACCGTCTTTACCACCATGAGCATAAGAAAAAATCCTCACATCCCGAAAACTAATATTCTCATTATAAACTAAATGGGAAATCAAAGTTAATGCCCTAATTGTCTTCTCCCCTATTCCTTCTAAACTAATTAAAGACAAAAAATCTTTTGGCTTCTCTTCATAAATCTTTTTCAATTTTTTATGTAATCTTTCCAAAGAAAAATCTTCAATTATTACCGGATGTTCTCTGGGTAATTTTAGACTGAGAACATAAGATAAATCTTTTATATTTTTTTCTGGCTGTCTCTGGGCAATTTCCGAGATTGTTTTTCTTATATTCTCATTCTCATAGGCAACTAAATTTAATACTTTTTTATGAGATTTTAAAGAGACAACTGCCTTATGAGGTTCACAGACATAACTTTTCAACTCCTTTGAATGCCAATGGTATCTTCTTGCCAAAGAAGTATTGGGATTCATTCCTTGCTGGATAACAACCCATTCACCATCTTTTGTCGCAAAAATTGTGTGATGATATAAAGAGTAACCATCTTGTAAGGCAACCGAATCAATTTTTGCAGTCGTTTTAGAAGCGAAAATTAAGGGAGAAGTATCAATTCCCAATTTATTACCAATTTCATCCAATTCGTTAGGAGTATTTAATGCGGTCTTTCCTTTACCACCAGCAATAATTATTTCTTTGATATTAAGTTCTCTTACTGCCTGTTTCAATGCCGCACAGACAGTTGTTGTCAGACCAGAAGAATGCCAATCAAAACCTAAAACACAGCCAAGTGCCTGAAACCAAAAAGGATCAGAAAGTTTTTCTAAAAGAAAACTCGGTTCTTTCTCCATTAAAAAAAGTTCAATAATCTTTGAACCTAATCTTACCATCAAAGAAAAAAGCCATCTTGGTGCTTCACCATAATGTAAAGGAAGTTCGCATATCCTTGGCATCTTTTTATTTTAATTTGAATTTTTTAAAAAGTCAAAATATAATATAATTTAATGAAACTTAAAGGTGTTTTATTATATTCCGGTGGATTAGATTCTACTTTAGCCGGTCTTATTTGTGGGAGACTTGGTATTGAGATTTATCCCTATCATTTAAAGACACCTTTTTGTAAATGTCCGAAAACCTGTGATAGTAGGATTTCTTTTTTGAAAAATGTTAAATTAGATTTTGCTGGTATTGATTACATAAAAGAAGTAGTTTTTCAGCCAAAATATGGTTATGGCAGGGGAATGAATCCTTGTATTGATTGTCGGATATATCTTTTTAAAAAGGCAAAGAAATATTTAGAAGAAATAAAAGGTGATTTACTAATTACCGGTGAAGTATTAGGTCAGAGACCAATGAGTCAACATCTTCATCAATTAATGATTATTGAGAAAGAAGGTGATGTAAAAGGTATTGTTTTAAGACCATTATCGCAAAAACTATTACCACCAACAATCTTTGAAGAGAAAGGCTTAATTGATAGAGAAAAACTTTACGGAATAAAAGGTAGGCAAAGAAAAGAGCAGATAAGATTACTACAAGAATTTGGTATTTTAGAAGTTCCGCCAACATCTTGCGGTTGTCTTTTGGTGGATGAGAATTTTTCCAAGAGATTAAAAGATTTCAAAGATAATTTGAAAGGAGATTTTGATTTATTAGATATTGAGATTTTAAAGATTGGTCGCCATTTTCGAATTGATGGCAAAAAATATGTGATTGGTCGGGATAAAGAAGAGAATGAGAGGTTAATAAAAATTGGTGAAGTTAAAAATTACTTTTTAGTAATTCCGAAAGATTTTAATGCTCCCGTTTTGCTTTCATCCGAAAACGAGATTCAAGAAAAGGTTTTTCAATTAATCACTGCCTATTCCAAAGATAAAAGAAAAGAATTCTTTTGTCTTGTCAAAAAAGGCAAAGAGATAATAAGGGAAGAAAAAATCACCATTGCCAGCACACCAAAAAGAGAAGATTTCCAAGTTTATAAGATATAGAGTTTTAAAATAGATAACTTACTCTTATCATTTTCTGTGTTTATTCATTGGGTTTAATTTAATATACCCTATTATTTATTTTGGCGGGTAGTTTCATTCATTAGTCCATCCATTCAGGTTCACATAGTTCTCAAAATTTTTTATCTTTCTTCTTTTGGCTACATTAAGCAAAGATATTTCATTTTTATACACAAAATATTTCAAGAAATCAAGAAAATTTATAGTATAGATTTTAAATTCCTCTTTGGTAGATTACA
>JBDRVE010000041.1 GCA_039801725.1 candidate division WOR-3 bacterium
AATACAAAAAATTGGCAATTATTTTCACTACAGTTGATTTAGAAATTTGGGCAAGGGTTTTTAAATCTCTTGTCAAATGGCCAACAAAATATAAAATAAAAGTAAAAATAGAAGCGGTTAAAGGAGTAGCGAAGGTTGAAAAAAAGATTGCTAAAGAAGTAATTATTGATAATTGAAAAAGAAGAAGCAGATTAGGAAGTAAGATTGAATAATTGGTCTTTACGTCTGTTAAAAGTAGGACCACGCCAAAAGCAATAGTTAATATTCCAACCACAAAAAAAAGTAAAAGCATTTGGCCAAGATATTTTCCTAAGATAAACTCCCCCCTTCTTATTGGTCGAGATAAAACTAAATAGATTGTTCTTTTTTCAATCTCTTTATAGATTAATCGACCGCCGATAAGAATAGCAATTAATACCGAAATAAAATTAATTGAAGAGAGTGACAGATCCTTAATAATTTTTACTTCTTCGCCCAAAGCTAAAGGCTTAATGAACTTACTACTCGCCATCAAGATAAAACCCACCGCTAATAAAACTAACAAAATTTTGTCTCGGATACTTTCAATAAAAGTATTTAAAATAATTGCCCTAAGGCGCATATCTCTTCTCCTTTATAAAAGTAAAGAAATATTCTTCCAAACTTCTTCGACGAGGAATTAAACCATGAACTCTACCACCAAAATTTTGAATTAAAGAAAGAACTTCGTCCTTTCTTTTCTCATCGTCACAAATTGCCATCCATTTATCACCACTTCTTATTAAATCCTTTACTAGTCTTTTTATCTCTGATAAATAAACTTCGGATATTCGAGAAAAAATTATTTCATATTCATAAATTTCTTCACCTAAAATCTCAGAAATTGTTCCTTCTTTTATTTTTTCTCCCTTTATCAAAATACCGATCCGATCACAAAGCATTTCTGCATCCGATAAGATGTGGGAAGAAAAAATTATTGTCTTTCCTGCCTTTTTTAACTGAATAATCAAATCTCTTATTTCTTTTCTACCAATCGGGTCAAGACCGCCCATTGGCTCATCTAAAATCAAAATTTTCGGATCAGTAACAAGACAACAGGCAAGACCAATTCGTTGTAACATTCCTCTTGAATAATTTTTTAAAAACATATCCTTTGCCTCAATCATCCCCACTAATTCCAAAATTTCATAGATCCTTTTTTTAGAAACCCCTTTCCCGTACATTTGAGCAGTAAGATAAACAAGTTCATACCCATTGAGATATTCATAAAAATAAGGCTGCTCTGGTAAAAAACCGATCTCTTTTCTTATCTCACTTTGTTTTGGTTCTTTTTTCATTATTAAAACTCTTCCGAAAGTAGGTTTTGCTAAACCGACAATCATTTTTAAAGTAGTTGTTTTGCCCGCACCATTAGGCCCTAAAAGTCCATAAATTTCACCTTCATTAATTATTAAAGAAAGATTGTTTACTGCGACTACTCTTTTTAATTTCCAGAATCCACTGCGATAGATCTTAGTAAGGTTATCGCAAAAAATTATTGCCACTTTTTATTATAACGAAAGAAAAAATAAAATCAAAATTTATAAGTTTTTATTTTACAACAACCTTTTTTATCTTTTTATCTATCAAAGTAAAATATACTCCCTTTTTAAGATAAGTAACCCTTTGACCAACAATATTAAAGATTTTAAAATCAGCAACCTTTTTTCTATCAATTTTTCTATTTTCTCCTCTCCCCTCTTTTATTTCCATAAAAGGTAATGGAAAATCATATTTGTAAAACCAAACTTCGTTTGTATTATTTCCTTTCAAGGCAAATAGACCACCAGCAAAAAGTAAAAGAGAAGCGCCACCTTTCACTTTTTTATTAGTAGGGTAAATCGGTATTGGTGGCAGTTCGTGCCAAGAATCACCATTAACAAAATATGCCCAAAATTCCGTCGTGTTACCACCTTTAAAGGCAAAAATCACATCATGCCCTTGCTCATAAACCATAAAGGCACCCTCTTTCACTTTCTTTTTTGTTCCTAATTTGTTATAAAGGGGCATACTCTTTTTTGGTTCCCATTTATCAGAATCGGCTTTATAAAAGAAAAACTCATTTGTACCACCTTTTAAAAGATAGATATTCCTTCCGTCAGAACAGAGACAACTTCCTTTCTTTATTTTTGTTTCTCTTTCTAAATAAGGTGTCATTGCCTTTTCGATCCAAGTATCATTATTAATATCATAGGCATAAAATTCTCGGGTATTACTTCCCTTGATAAGAAATAGATAATCTTTATTCAAAATCTTCCCTTTAGCCAAAGAAGAACCTCCTTTTAAACCTTTGTTAGTAGGTCCCAAAGGAATTTCCCTTTTTCTTTGCCAACTATCTCCTGTCAAGGAATAGGCAAGAAAATCTCGGGTATTATTACCAACTGCTAAATAGATAAAATCACCCGATTTACAAATACAACTACCCTTTTTAGGCAAGTATTTAGCAGATAGTAAATAATTAGGAATTGAACACTTTCTTGTCCAAAAATTAATTATTGGGTCATATAGATAAAATTCATTTGTTTTATTTCCTTTCATTACAAAAATTTTCTTATCACTTTTAACCGAACCATCACACATTCCTCCGCCATCTTTAACTTTCTTCCCCTTTTCTCCTAAAGGAACACTGTCCCACAAAATCCATTGGTTTAAAAGAATTTCCGCAATCCTTAATTTACTTGACAATGTATCATTAATAGGATTAGTGTCATTGACAGAATATAAAGAACATTTCACTAAATAGATTCCCACTTGGGCATTAAAAGGAGTAAAATCAATTGATTGGGTTGAATTACCATTAATGGTAACTTGCTTAGAATCAAGATATACTTGATTATTATTTGGTAATTGAAGAATTTTAAAATAGACAGAAACATTTGCTGCCTCTGGAGATTCATTTTGAATTTGGACACGCGGAGTATAAACGTCCGGCTCTTGAATACCGGTTGGCCGAATAATATTTTTTACCGAAATGTCAAGACAAAAAACAAAAGAAATCCCTAAAACTAATAAAAAAATTTTCTTCATCTTAACCTCCTTATTTATTTTAATTATAATTCAATTTTTATATAAAATCAATAATTATTGACTTTATCATTTTTTTTATTATACTTTTTTAAGCCTCAACCAGAAATAAAATTTCTGGTTAATCATAGGCTTAAAGGTAGGTGAGAATGTGTTTGGTAAAGTAAAGTGGTTTGATAGTAAGAAGGGTTATGGTTTTATTGAAGCAGAAGATGGAAGTGGTGATGTATTTGTCCATTATTCAGATATTTTAAGTGAAGGTTTTAAAACTTTAAAAGAAGGTGAACGAGTAAGGTTTGAAATTGCTGACAGTCCGAAAGGTAAGAAAGCTGTCAAGGTTGAAAGAATTTCGGAATAACCAAATTAAAATATATTAATCAATAAGGAACTTACCATTTTTAAAAATAAGTTCATTATCAACGTAAACTTCGCCTTCTTTTCTTAAATCGTATACCATATCCCAATGAATACTTGATTTGTTTTTTCCACCGGTTTCAAAAAGAGAAGAACCCAAAGCCAAATGAATTGTGCCACCAATTTTTTCATCAAATAGAGTATTTTTCACAAATCTCTGGATATTATAATTTGTGCCAAACGAGAATTCACCAACCCTCTTTGCTCCTTCATCAGTATTCACCAGCGCTAATAAATAATCTTCATTTTTCTCCGCCTTTGCCTTTATAACTTTTCCTTCTTTAAACTGCAGTTCTACCCCATCCACTTCTTTTCCGCCATAAACACAAGGAAAACTAAATTTGATAAATCCGTTAACTGAATTTTCTATCGGTGAAGTAAAAACCTCTCCATCAGGAAAATTCTCTTTACCATCACAATTTATCCATTTTCGGTTCTTTACTGATAATTCTAAATCAACATTTTTACCTACAATTTTTATTTTCTCTTTTTTTGATAAGAATTTAATTAATTTTTCCTGCCATTTACTTAATTTTTCCCATTCTTTTATTGGATCCCTTTTATCTAAAAAACAGGCTTTAAATATAAAATTCTCATATTCACTTAAAGACATTTCCGCATCCATCGCATTGGCAATATCCGGATAAGCAGTACCACACCATTTTATCTCTCTTTTAGCAATCTTTGATAATAATTTAGTATAATAATTTTTCCTTGCTTTACGATATAAAGCAATTCTTTCTGAAGGTACGTTTGTTAAATATTTCTTATTAAAATCTGTCCAAATTGTTAACCAAGAATTTACTTTTTTAATTTCTAACCAGTCGTGAGGAAAAATAAACTTTAATTGAAATTCTTTTGCTTTTTTATAGAAAATTTCCATCGTTTCTTCCATAATAATTTTTACATAAGGAAAGGCATTTACATCTAAAACTTCTTCGTAAAAAGCAATTATCAACGGCAATGAATTATATTTTCCTTCAATTTTTACAATTTCTCCTTTTTTAATATTTAAAGAATAATGACATAGTACTTTTGCTAACTTTTTCACATATTCATTAATCATCATTTTCCTCCTTACTTATTTATTTTAAAAAATATTATTTTATTATTGTTGTGTAAAATTTGTGGAAAAATTAAAATTAACAAGTTATTACAAGCGTTTAAAATCCACATCTCTTTAATTCATAAAAGTGGAATATGTAAAAAAAATTATTTTTTCCACATTTTCCACAAGTTTTCCACATAAAATTTAACAAAATTTACACACTGTTTATTTTATTAATTATCCGTGTTAAAATTTCAGAAAAATGGCTGTCAGTCTTTTTAAGTTCTTCTACTCTTAAACAAGCATAAAGCACAGTAGTATGGTCTTTTCTACCAAAATAGGAACCAATTTCTAATAAACTCATATTAAGATATCGCCGACAGAGATACATTGCTACCTGTCTTGCTAAGGAAATATTTTTATTTCTTTGAGGTGATTTCAATATTTCTGGTTCAAAATTAAATTCTTTAGCAACCTCTTTTATTATATCCTCTAAGGTAACCTCTTTTTTTCTTTGTAATAAATCTTTTAATAAAATCTCAATCTCTTCAATTGTTAAATCTCTTCCCCTTAAAGAAGAAGCCAACATTACTCTTTTAAGAGCCCCTTCCAATTCTCGAATATTTGTTTTTATTCTTTCTGCCAAAAATAAAATGATATCTTTTTTTATCGAAAAATTTTCTTCTGCAGCCTTTTTATTAATTATTGCAATTCTCGTTTCTAAATCGGGTGGTTGAATATCACAAACTAGTCCTTGGTTAAGACGAGAAATAAGCCTCTCTTCTAATGTTGGAATATCCTTTGGCGGTCTATCAGAAGTGAAAACCACTTGAACTGCCCGGGATTGTAAGTAATTTAAAGTATGAAAAAGTTCCTCTTGTAGTCTTTCCTTACCAACAAGGTAATGAATATCATCTATTAAAAGTAAATCCAACGAACGATATTTATTACGAAACTCAATGATACTATTTTCCTGAATTGCTTGAATTAGTTCTAAGAAGAAGTTTTCGGCCGAAGTATAAAAAATTCGATAATAGGGATAATGTTTTTTTACATAATTTCCAATAGAACAGATAAGATGAGTTTTTCCTAATCCTACCCCTCCATAAATAAATAAAGGATTATAATACTTCCCTAAACCTTCGCAAACTCTACGACAAGCAGCAAAGGCAAAACGGTTACACTCACCAACTACAAAGTTATCAAAGGTAAATCTTTCAGGAATTTTTATACCGTAATTAATGAAAATCTTTTTTTCTTCGGTTTCTGGTTCAAATTTAAATTTCTTAGGAATTATTTCAAATTTTATTTCAGAAATACCGCATTTTTTAGCCGCTTCTTTTATTATTGGAAGATAATGCTCGCTTATCCATTCGACAAAAAAATGATTAGGAACCTCCAATATCATAAGATCCTCTCCATCAAGTTTTGCTTTTATTGGTTCAATCCAAGTGTGAAAACCATCCGGAGTAACTCTATCTTTTAAATATTTTAAAATTTCTTCCCAAATACTTTCTACATTAATCATATTTCCCTCCTTAATTAATTCAAAATTAGTTCTTAAAATTAATATCAAAAATGAATTTTTAACCCTTCCACAAAAACTATTTAAAGAATAATATTTTTAAATATTAAGTCAAGATTTTTAATAATTAATGGGAGATTATTTTATATTTAATAATGTTCCACGTGGAACATTCTAATTTTCTTTCTTTTCCTCCTTTTCTTCGCTTGGCGCTATAACCTCCTCTTTTTCTTCCTCTCTTTCTTCTAATAAATCCCTATCGTCTTTTTTCTTAACTAAATTTAGATAAACTACCGTTTGACCTGTAGTCCATATATTTATTCCATAAGAAACGACAAAAAGATAAATTAAATAAAAAGTTAAGGCAAATAACAACGAAAGGATAGCTATCCCCCAATTACTTGGATTGAAATAAGGGTTTGGTTCTAATAAAGAAGAAAGGCCAACTTTTTCCATTAAAGTATTCCAAAATTGGTAATAAAATCCTGTATTTTCTGGTGGGGAAAGTTTTATAAAGTAATGAGTAAGAGAAAATGCCTCATTAATTTTGTTAGGGATCAATAAAGATAAGACCGTTTGACCAATCTTAATTGAAAGAAAGGCAGCGTAACCAAAGACTACAAAACCTAAAAAAGACAATAGTTTTAGAATAATAGAATACCAAATTAATCGGGCAGGTTGTTCATTCACGCAAGAAAAGACTTCAAATAATGTATCAAAAGTATCCGATTGGGTAGCACCAACAATAATAGGGGAGAGGATTAAAGAAAATAAAAGAATTATTAAAAGATAAAGAATAAAAATAGATGCACAAAAAGCTGGTATGCTCATAATTCCGAGAAATATCTCACCGAAATAAGGTATTTTTCCGATTAAACCTAATATAATTCCAGCAATAACAATAAGGATAATAAAACCAATAAGAAAAAGAGGGGATAGGAAATAGGATTTGAAGTTTTTGAAAGCAAATTTTAAACTTTCTTTGATTTCAAAAAACTCGTCACCTTTTAATTGCTCAAAAGTAATTTTGGCAATAGCATTTTGGGCAATAAAAAGGATTATGATAAACCCAACAATTCCAATTGCCCAAAGGATATACGAATAATAAGGTAAATTATCACCTAACCATGGAAAAAAACGAAAAGAAAGCCAAACTTCATTAAAAGAATAGCCACCAGTAAGAAAGGCAAGATAAGAAAAAAGATTATAAAAAATAAAGGCAACAAAAAGGGAAAGAGTCATTAAGGCTAATTTTTTTAAAGAAAAAGCAAGACGAAGACTCCTAAAAAGATCTTTATAGTTATAATGTAGTTTCATTCTTCCTCCTTTTTAAAAGTATCTAAAAATTTTAACAATTAAGTAAAACATAATAATTGCTAAAATAATTAAAATATACCAGAGATATTTTAATGGTAAAAAATAATTTTTCTCTTTAAAAAATTTTCTCCTAAAAAAGAACATATTAAATATATTAATAAGTTTTAAAGAAATGTCAAGAGATAAAAAATGAGGCTAATTTCCTTGACAAATTTTTAGAATTCTTGTGATTGTCTTTTAAAACATTTTTATAATTTGACAAAAGATAAAAAATTTATATAATTTATTAATGGTGTTAATTTTTTTTAAAATAAAAAGGAGGAAGTGATGAAGAAAATTCTGATTTTATTATTTAGTGTTCTATCTTTAATTTTTTGTCAATATAGCCTTTATCCAACAGACGGCCTTTTTTTAATGAAAGATGCGGAGATTAGAGAAAGCGGTAAGTTGCGGTTAGGGAGTTATTTTTTGTATTATCCCAAGAAGGAAGAACATTATTTAGACGTACCCTTTCCAACAGTTGCTTATTCTCTTGCTTCTTTTTTAGAAATTGGCGGTTATTACGGTGGAACATTTTATTTCAATTCTAAAGAAACAAGTTTTCATCGTTCTTCCTTCGATGGAATTTTCGCAGGTAAAATCTCTATTCCCTTTTTACCTCTTTTAAAGCTTGGGGCCTTTTTTTCCTATCCATTAAAAACTCGTGATTCGTTATGGGATTTAGTGCCGATTATTCCTTTTTCAGAAAATAAGTTAGCTTATTCCCTTTTGCTTAAATTAAAATTTTCTGACTTGTTACCTTCACTTCCCTCGCTTTTATTTGAAAATGGTTATTTTAAATATAATGAAACTAATTATCAAACTTTGGGCTTAGGTCTGCTTATTTCGGCAAAAAAACTATCGATTTTCAGCGAAATTTTCATCGAAGGTAAAAAGGGAGAGAAGATATTTGATTTTGATAAAAATCGAATAAGGTTAACACCGGGATTTAACATCGAATTAGGAGATATTTTTAATCTCGGTTTCAGTGTTACTAAGCGACTAAATGAACTGACGGAACTACCGGATTGGCAGTATAATCTTTCTTTAGCTTTTTCATCTTATTTTTTAAAAAAACCACCAAAAAAGAAAGGTTTTCTTACCGGTCGGGTTTTAGATTATGACACAAAATTACCTCTTTCAGCAAAATTGACAATTGAAAATATAAAAGAAGTATATTCTGATTCAATTACTGGTATTTATAATTTTGGTAAGATTCCGGAAGGACAGTATGTGGTCCATGTGGAGAAGGATGGCTATTATCGAGAGGCAATTCCCGCAGTGGTTGAAGGTGAGAAGACAGTGACAATTGACATATATTTAAAACCAATTTTTCAATATGGAACAATTGCCGGGCGGATATACGATAAAGAAACAAATCAACCTCTTTTAGCAAAAATTTTAATAAAAGAAAAGGGAATTGAGGTATCGTCCGATTCGATAACCGGTGGTTTTCGAATTGACAATATTGAAAGCGGTATTTACACCATAGAGGTAGTAAAAGAAAATTATTTTCCTTATATTTATACAGTTGAAGTAAAAGCAAGAGAGGTAAGAAATTTAGAAATTCCATTAGCAAAAAGAGTTGGTTTAGGAATAATTACCGGTCAAATTCTTGATTATAAAGAGAAAAAACCACTCAAAGCAGAGATTGAAATAAAAGAAGCAAACCTGAAAATAACCACTGATTCATTAACTGGAATTTACAAATTAGAATTACCAGGAGGTACTTATACAGCCATTGTCACTAGTGAAGGTTATATTGCTCAGACGGCACCAATTGTTGTGGAAAAAGATAAAGCACAAGAAAAGAATTTTTATCTTGTGAAAAAAGGGATGGTGATAACTTTGCGAGGAATATATTTTGATTTTAATAAAGCAACGATTAGACCCGAATCTTATCCGGTTTTAGATTCAGCCGCCCAGATTTTGAAGGATAATCCCAAAATTATTGTGGAAATTCAGGGTCATACCGACAATATTGGTAGTGCCGAATATAATAAAAAACTTTCTTTAAGACGTGCCCAAGCAGTTGTCAATTATTTTGTTCAAAGGCACGGAGTCGATATTAAACGATTAAGAGCGGTTGGTTACGGAGAGGAAAAACCGATCGCTGATAACGCCACCGAAGAGGGAAGAGCGTTAAATAGAAGAGTGGAATTTGTCATTATTGAGGAGGAATAGATCATCATTCTTAATCTTATTCTTTATCTTTTTTCTTTGAAGGCTGTTATTAATAATTTAACTTACGAATGGTCGGTATTTTCTTGTTTCTTAATTCCTGATGAGACTTTGAACATAAGAGTGATTTCTCAAAAGCCGATTTCTTATTTTTATGATGACGGCGAAATGATAGAAAAAATGAGTGAAGATAGTTTGAGAGAATTTTATTATATTTTTCGTCCTCAACATTCCTATTCCAAATTGGTGATTACCGATGGTGAAAAAGAGATGAGGATAAATTTTATTCCGTTAATTCCTTATAATAATGAAAAAAGAATTGGTGAGTTCTATATTGGTAAATATCCTAAAGAAAGTCCGCATCCCAATTTAAAAAAAGTTAAGGGGTTAATAAAAATTTTGCCCGAACTAAAAGATTTATATCTTTCTCCTGATTATCAATTGAAAGATTTTTTGATTCATAAAAATCCCTACCTTTATTTAAGAGAGGAACTTATTTACAAACTTCAACTTTTTACCGATTATTTGAAAAGCAAAGGAATAAAAGATGCGAAATTTAAAATCTATTCTGCCTTTCGTACCCCTTCTCAAAATTACAGTGGTGGCGGTGGAAAACGTAGTTGTCATCTATATGGTGGAGCATGTGATATTGGATTAGATTTTAATAAAGATGGAAAAGTTGATTTAAAAGAAAAGAACTTACTTTATAATTATGCCTTAGAATTTGAGGAAAATCTGAAGAAGAATAATAAAAAACTTGTTGGTGGTTTGGGGTATTACCGACGAAAACCTTTTATTCATATTGATATTCGCGGCAAAGAAGAAAGGTGGAAGAGATAAAATAAAAATTGGGAAGGGAGACAAAAATGAGATGCTTCTTTTTAATCTTATTGCCTTTATTTGTTTTTAGTTATTATGATTTTTCCCTTCGTAAAGAAGCAGAAGTTTCAGAACTCACGGAAGATCCTTATACTGATTACTATTTAAATCCGGCGGCGATTAGTGAGTTAAAAGAGAGGTTTATCGGAAGCGGAATTTATAGTGATAAAAAAACCCAATTTGCTTTTTTAAATTTTTTTAATCCTAATAAACTCCTTTCTTATGGTTTAACTTTCGCCAATTTGGAGACCGAATTTTCTTCGGAGAAGAGTTTAACTTTTTTCTTTTCCCAGAAAAAGAAAGATTATTCTTATGGTTTCAAATTTCAAGTTGGCGAAATAAAAAATTTGTACGAAGAGTCTTTTAGTTACGAAAATAGCGAGTTTGATCTTCAAAAAGAAGGACCCGTGGGTGATTCTTCGTCAACAAATTTCTATTTAGAAGATTATTATCTCTTAGAAGAAAGGAGGTATCAATATTTCAATCATTATCAAAATAAAAGCAACCTTTTTCTATTTCCCTTGGCTTTTTATCTCAAATTTAAAGAGTTAGAGGTTGGGATTGATTTGCAAAATTTTGTCGAAAAAAGAATCGATGGTAAAGTTTACGAAGAAAGGAATTTAGAAATTGAAGAAGAATATGAATATCGAAAAGAAGGAGATACCCTTTTAAGGGAATTGGAAGAATATTTGACTAGCGATATAAGATGGGAGGATTATCTCTTTCAAAAGATTGATAGTCTAAAAGTTTGGTATAAAGATATTTCTTTATTTTTAAGGAAAAGGACTAAGGGAATAAAAGAAAAGAAAATATTTTTTACCCGACTTGGTTACTCTTCAGAAATTATTAAAGGAAACACCTATCAAAAAAATTTTAATAATAGTTATGAGGCATCCTTAGAATGGGAAAGGAGTTATGAAGATGGTTATTGGTATTGTGAGTCTCTGTTTTTTGAAGAAAGTAACAGTGTAAAAAATGAAACAAAGAGAATAACAAACGGAAAAAAAGAAAATCTCTATCAGGAAGGAGGTTTTGGTTTCAATTATCTCTTCTCTTTTTTAAGGCTCGATAACACAATATTCTTAGGAATAAAAGAAAAGGTTGATTTAATAAGAGGCGAAAAAGAATGGGAGAAAAAAGGAAAAATTTATTTCTATTTAGGAAATAATTTAGAAATTGCTAATCTTTCCTTTTTCCCGATATTTCTTCCTTACTTGACGATAGAAGAAAATAAAAATAAGTTAGAAATAAGTTATGATTATAAAATCTTCTTTGATTTAAAATTTAAGATGTTTGATTTTTTAACAAGCCGGTTCAGTTATTTATTACCTAGTGAAAAAGATGCTGCTAAGAGATGGGTTTTGAGTTTTTATCTTAATTATTAATGGGATAAGGCATAAAGAAAGATATTAATCCCCATTCTTATCGCCTCTTCTCTTTTTTCCGGTGGGTCATTATATCTATCTGTCCAGCCATCGCTAATATTAGTATTCCAAGTATAAAATAGAACCAGTCTTTTTTCGTGAAAAATTCCGAAAGCCTTTGGTGGTCCTTCATAATGCTCATGGATTTTAGGTAGTTTATTAAAAGAGTAAAAGATATGAAAAATGGGAAAGTTAATAGGAATTTCCACGAGTTCTTTATCAGGAAATACTTTTTTTATTTCTCTTCGGAAAGCGGTATCCATTCCGTAATCATCGTCGGCATATAGAAACCCGCCATTTAATAAATAATCTCTTAAATTCTTTGCTTCTTTTTCAGAAAAATTGATATTACCGTGGCCAGTCATAAAGATAAAAGGATATTGATAAAGATTTTCTGAAAGCAAAGTTATTATCTCTTCTTTTTCTTCAACTTTTACATTAGTTCTTCTATTTATCTCTTTTGCTAAATTGGGAATAATTTCCGGATCATTATACCAATCGCCACCACCTTCATATTTTAAACGGGCAATCGTCAAATTAAAGATTATTGAAAAGACAAGAAAAACCATCTAATTAATTATTATCCTCAAAAGTTATTTTTTCAAATATATTGAATATCTGTTATCCCTTTTTATTAAATAAAAATTATTTAATAATCTCTCTTGGTATTTTTTATCTTGAAAGAAAAGCACTGGATAATAATTGTTTTTAAAATATTTGTGAAAGCGAAAAGAGAAATCGTCAAGGTTATTCTCAATAATAATTAAATCACAATATTTTTCTGGTTCTTTCATTATTTTTATGATTTCATAATCGTAGGCGTCAAAAATATCCTCCGGTCTTATTTTTAAAGCAAAAGAAAATACTTGAAATTCTTGGCGAGAAGGAATTAAGATCTTTTTCTTTTTCAAATCAATATCTTTAAATAAATTTTGAAAGTATAAGATCTTTTCTTTTACCATTGGATAGTTGATATCAAGGTGATGGCCGTAAGGAAATTTGTTCTGATAATGGTTTCTGCCAGTAAGAAAAAGAGAAAATATTTGGGTGTTAGAAAAGAAACTTAAAAAGATTAAAAAAATAGTGATAATTTTGAAATGTTTATTTTTAACATTTTCTAAAAAAAGAAAAGGAGTAATAACAAAAAATGGAAGAGATAATAGATAAAATCGGGAATAACCTAAACTGATGTTAAAATATTCCAAGAGAAAATGGGTAAATAAAGGAAGGAGAAGTAAAATTATTTTATAAGATTTTTTATAAATCAAATAGAAAAAACTTAGAAAAGAGATAATTGGTAAATAACCAAAGAGTTCTTTTAAGATTTTAATATTAAAATTAAATAAATTTTTAAAATTAAAAGCATAAGGTAATCTTCCGCAGGTATCTTTGGTAACCGGATGATTATAAAAATAGAAGGGATCGGAATATAAAAGATAAT
>JBDRVE010000042.1 GCA_039801725.1 candidate division WOR-3 bacterium
AACCTGTTAAGCTTTCATATCTTTCATCAACAAGATAATCAAGAACAAGATTATCACTCTCATCATAAGTTGGTTCTATTTCTCTTATATATTGTCTTAACTGACTTATCTCTGGTGGAAAAGGTATAAGTCTTATAGATGTTTCTGTTACTGGATCTTTTATTACTACTGGAACAGTTTCGGGATATATTGAGATTGCCATTTTATTCAAATATTTCTTCAATTTCAAATTCTTCTTCTTTAAGTTCTTCAGTTGGTATGGCTTTTTCAACTTCTTCTCTTGTTTGTTGGTTTATATAGTATAACTTACCACCAAGATATGCTTCATTCCATCTATCTTTTGTTGGGTCTGTATTGTAAATAATAACCTTAACAAATTGTGTACATACAATTGGAGGATATGCTGATTGGTTAACTCTTATTGGTAGATCTCTTATCAAGTTTGGATGTCTTCTTATGTTGTTATCAATATTTAGTATTGCCTGACATAACTTATCAATTCTTAATATTATTTCATCAATGAAAAGTACATAGTCATTAGGAACTTTATAGTCAATAAATACTAAACTTGAATTTTTTGGAACTTCTAATATGTTTTCTTCTTTCCAGTCTTCACCAATCATTTTAACTTTTTAACTTTTCTATCAGCATAAAAAGCTTGTGCTATATAAAAAAGTTTCTTATTAGCTTCAGATGCTTTTGATGTTGTGTAACATTTCTCTTTTGTGCATAATGTTAAGTAGTTATCTTTCCACAAAACTATTATTATATCATCTCCTAACATTACAGCTTTATCAACTTCTATCATTTTTTTATTGCAAGTATTATTGCTACAAGTGCAAGAGATATTATAGCTATTATTAATGGAATGTAAAGATTTTGTTTATATATTGGATAGTATACTTTTTCAATTATTGATGCTGGTGGAGTTGGTGCATATGGTTTTCTCTCTACATTAACAAATTCTTTAAAATATTCTTCTGGGGTCATTCTTATCATATTATTGTGTATTCTTTATTTAGTTTTGTTAATAAGTCTGTAATTTGTTGCTTTTCTGCATCTGTTAAGTCTTTAATATATATTGTTGTTATTATTGGGATTGGTTTTTGTAATTCTGATATCATTGCTTCTGCTTCAGCTCTTGCTTCTTCTTCTGTCATTCCAACAAAACCACTTACTCTTGGCTTAAATGGTTGTACTATTATTAGTTTTCCATCTTGGTAAATCTTAAATCCTTTACCATATTCACTATCATAAATTTCATATGTATATGTCATTTTATGATTATCAATCTAACTATTATTGCTGTTACTATTGTTGCAATATATCCTATTAACCATTTTATGTATTTTAGTTCTGTCTTTATTTTTTTTATATCTCCATTTACATCATTCATGTGCTCTTTAAGTTTATTAACAGTTATTTCTATATTGTTTATTCTATGTTCCCTATTCCGAGTCTTAAGAATATTGATTGTAGTCCTGCCCATATTGCTGCAAGTTCTTCTGTGCTAAATTCACCATCTATGAATGTTTTAACTATTCCATAAACACAAGCTATTATACCAAACCAAATTGTTTTACTTTTATACCATTTTTTACCTTTCATTTTAACTTATATTTAAATTTAGTTTTTTATTATTATAACAATCTTCACATAACTGTTTTATAATTATTCCTTCATTCACACCTTTTTTTGTTATGATTATCTGAAGTGTACATAGTTCTGATATTGGTATGTCTTCTCTTCCACATTCATCACAATTAAATTTTGTTATCATATTTAAATATATTTTTTTAATATTTAAATTTTTATACTCTCTCAAAACCTAAAGCAAACATATATTTATCAAGTTTTTCAAGTTCCTCAAATGTTAATTCATCAAATGTTATTATTGTTATTTCATCAGTTTTATATGTTATTGTATCTATATTTATTCCTATATTCTTTATGTCTTCTTCAATTTGAATTATTGGATAAATTTTTCTATATGTATATATTGCCATTTTAACCTCTTCCAGCAACTAAAATTTTAACTATTTGATTAGCTCCTGTTGTGGATGTTAAGGCAATACCTATACAATTATTTGTTGGAGTATTATCAGATACAATCCTACCAGTATTATCTGCTGTGCTCCTTACAAGATCACCAAAATTTATAATACCTCCACTAATAGCATCAGCAATTCCTAATATTCTTACTCTTACTATTGAACCATTATCACCACCTTGAACAACAATACCAGCTCTTCTTTTTGTTTCAACTAATGATGTAGCAAATTTACAGCTATAATTAGCATCTATAATCACACATTCTCCACCATTTAATGTTGTTCCTGTATTATTTGTTAGCTCTATATCTATTCCAGCATTATTTCCTAAACTAGCTAAAACTATATTTCCTGTATTGTTTGATGTATTTGTATCTTCAGCAATATGTCTTGGCATTTTATAATGGGTTTGTTATTAGATTTCCTGTATCATCAATAGTTACACGCCATCTTCTGCCATTTGGACTTTTTAATATTAAACCGTATTCAGAGTTTAAACATTCAAAATCTTGATTAGTTTGAACATTTAAATTAACTCTAAATGGTGCATTTTCTGTTATAATTATATTGTTTGGTACATTGTAATATATCCTTGGTCCATCTCTCCCAAAATATAATGATCTAACATTTGATAAGTTTGCATTATCTATTATCCAAAGATTTTTTAATGTTCCATCTGTGTTTAGTATTGTTATATCAACATCATAAATGTTAGCATATCTTGAGTATATACTATTAACCATTGATGTTGAATCACCTATACTGTTTGCATATAGAGTATATGGAACATATACATTACAAAATGTATTTATTCTATCATTTATTCCATCAATTATTATTTTATTACCAATATTTAATCTATCAATAGTCCAGTTATTATCTTTTTCAAATCTTATAAAACATGAAAAAGTACCATCATAACCAATGTATCCATAATCCCATGTTCGTGTTCCATATTTTCCTAACATTAATGGTTGTGAGAAATAGTTTTGATCATTTGGTGTTATTAGAATACCTCTAAATTTTGGAATACTAACTTTAGAAATTCTCACAATATTTTCATTAATATTTTTAATACTAAATATATCTCTATCAGAGAAATCTGGGTAAGTATATGATCCTGTAAAATCATTTAAAGTATTAAAAGTTATTGCTGAAGTTTCAGGTATTGATTGATTATCACTAATAAATATACCATTAGCTCCTGTAATGTTATTTACATCCATAACATTCTTTAAATCATGTACTCTATACCATCTCATGGTTGCCAGTATTCTAATTCAAATAATTGATATGAACCAGTATCTTGATAAACATAAATTTGTCCTGGATTTGTGTTTGAACTTATAACAGTTCCTCTCCATACAGTTATCCATATTGGCCAATTAAGATTATATGAAAGTCTATACTCAACATTTGGATTTCTTGGTTTTAATGTCCATTCAACAACATCATCTGGAAGATTAGCCATAAGTATCCATGATCCTGGTGGTACATCTATAACAACAAATGTTGGTCTTTTTGGTATAGATTGAATTATCTCTGTCTTTGTTACTAAACCTTTACCAAATATAGTATCAACTACATTAGCTCTTGCATCAGTACTTGCATCCTTTATTTCAACTGCACCAATTTGTATATCAGCTCCTACTAATTCTGTATAATCTATTTCTCTCATTCTAATTTATATTTTTATACTAAATAAATTTTACCATTCAGGTATCATGAACTCTTCACTGACCATACTTCTATATAGTTTTTTCAATGTTTCTATCTTTTTTCTTAAATCTTCTATTTGTTTCTCAAGACTTTGTTTTTCACTAATAGTTCTTGCTGTTTTTACTTTTGTTACTAATTCATCATACTTTCTTTTCAATAATACATAATCTTTTGCAACTTTTCTTCTCTCATTTCTCTTAACTTCCTCAAGAGCTTTCTTTTTTAGTTTTATTCTTAGTAGTTTCTCTCTTACTTCAGATCTTAATTGTTCTTCTGGAACTTTACCTCTTCTTTCTCTTATATATCTTAACAAATTTTCAATGTGTTTTGGCCTTTTCATTTTTATTAAATTTAATTTTTTTTACATAAGCATAAATATTATTTTTATCAACAATATAAACAATATCTTCTCCATTATTCCAAATAACTCTAAACATATTTCCTTGTCTTGCAATTATTTTACCTTTAAACATCATTTGTCTAAACTACAGATTGGACATTTACTTTCATATGTTGGGTCTTCCATAATTATTCTTAATTTATTTCTCGCTTCTCTAACTTTTTCAATTGTTGGATTTTTTGATATTTCCTCAATTTCTTTTTTAAATTCTTTAAGTTTTTCAGCTTTTTCTTTATTTACAATTTCTGCATGTTCTATTGCTTCAGCTAATGAATGATGTAATAAATGTGTAAAGTGTTTTTTTATGCACCAGCTGTGCATTATGTCTTCACTTTCAAGTTCAACTAAATGCTTTTCTATTGCTAATAAATCACCTAATGCCCATTCTATATTTATGTCTAACAAAGTTTTTTCATTATCCTTAAATATGCAAACTTCTCCTATGCATATTTTTTCTCTCATTTATAGTATTTTGAATAGTATGGTACTCTCTTAAAATAGTATTTCTCAACATCTGATATGCCTCTGTAATAACAGCATTCACTTTCTTGTTTTTTCTGTTTTTCTGACTTTTCTGGTTTTCTTAGTAGTAAAAGTATTGCACCAGCTATTGCTATAGGTATTATTAAATCTTCAGCTCTCATTTTCTCAACCAACCACGTATTTCAATTATATAATCATGATCAACATTATCATTATTTTTTATTTCAATATCAACTTTATCTGATACAATTTCAACACATGGATATATTCTTTGATGATCTTGTAAGCTTTGAGGTGGTGCTGTCCTAATTGCAATTAGTTTATCATCAACATATTCTTTCCATTCTGAATTCTCAACATAGTTTCCTGCCCATGAGTAAAAATAAAATCTATATCCTGATGGAACTTTATATGTTATTTTCTCTGTTGAGTTTGGAGCAATTGTTATAATTTTTCTGTATATAACATTACTATCAAGAACTATTGGATTATTCCTTGCATAAATGTATATAAATGCATCTAACAAATTCATCAATTCATCAATCTTATTCATTAGTTTTATTATTTCATCCATTTTCCTAAAGTAAAACCAAGTATGAATGTTAGTATTAGTATTGGTGTTAAGTTTATTAATGGTGGAGTTGGGACAGGAAAACCTGCAAGCTTACAAGCTTCAAGTTGTCTCTGATAGAATGATGCCCAATCTATATCCCATTCTCTACTACTTAAACCTCTATACTTTTCATATAGTTCTGGATGACTTGCCCAATGTAAATGTATATCTCTTGCTAACTTAATTCTTGGAGCTTCATTACATATTAATCTTAATGCTTTCTCGGTTCTCATTTTTTATATAAATATATTCCTAAAGCTAATACTAATGCTCCTATTAATACTAATGGTATTAATGATTTAAATTTTTCTGTCTTTAATGATAGTTCTGAAGTTGCTTCTTCAGCTTGTAATGCAGCTTCTTGTGCTATTGCTTGAGGATATTCTGATTCAGCTTGAGCAGCTATATTTGCAGTTTCTAAATCTTTAATTTGTTGCTCTAGATATGGTCTTTCTTCTGGTGTTGCTTTTTTTAATCTTTCTTTTAGAGATTTAATTTTAGTTTCAAACCATTTTTTTGCAGCTTTAGATTTTTCACCAAGCCATCTAATTGATGAATATGCAGCCTTTCCAACTCCTTTAATTACAGAACCTATAGCTTTTCCAGCTTTTGATGCAAACCACTTTGCAGATGCAACAACTTTTCTTGCTGAATTAACAATAAAGTTTTTTGCTTTTGAGAATGCACTTTTTGTTTTTTCATAAGCTTTCTTAACTTTAGATTTTACCCAATCAACAAAACCTGGTGGTGTTGGAGTTATTGGAGCTATTAATGATATTTTTGCTTCAGGAACTCTTGATTTTACCCATTTCTCAACAAGTTCTGGATTTTCTTTAGAAGCTTTTATTAATGCATGCATAAGTTTATATGCTCTTTTCTCTCTTTGTTTAATTCTTTCTAATCTCAATGCAAGATCTCTAAGTTGTTTTCTTGCTATAGGACTTATAGTTGGTACTGGTAATTTTGAAAAATATTCTTTACTATAGCTTACTTTTGCTATCATTTTTCAACCATATATTTTATTGATGGTGAAAACATCATTAATGAACTTAAAGCAATCAAACCTATTCCCATTATCTTCGCCCACTTTTCATCTCTTGTTAGTAATAAAAATACTCCAAGACCAGCTGGAATTAATGGGAATATTGCCTGTGTTATTGTATATCTTGCTTCCTTAATTGTTTCACCAGTTTTTTTCATAAAGTATGCTCCCAATCCTAAACCTCCTAATGCTCCTACTCCAATTAATATAGGTATGATTGGAATAGCTGGGGGAGTTGGAGTTCCATGCAATGTTATTAAAGTTTCTTCCGGTATCATTTTTTCTTTAATAATAATATTAATATTAGGGCAGCACCACCTATCAAAGCTATTCCAACTGGTGATAATATAAAGTCAGTTATTGTTTTTATATGATTACCTTTTTTTATTTCTTCTTTTAACTTTGCAACTTTTTGAGTTTCTATTAATGCTTCAGCTTCAGCTTTTGACATAATTTTTTCAAGTTCTTTCTCTTTTAGTTTATTATATAATTTTGAAAGTTCTTTTTCACTTATTAAGCCTCTAAAGCCTCCTGGACATGTTCTAACTCTTGGACATATCCTCCTTGGATCAAATGCACTAACACACTCAACATAGCCATCTGGAACTTTTGGACAAAATCCTAATGTCCCTACATGCATTAATGTATCAAAAATTCCTGGAGGAGTTGGTAGTTCAATGTATGTATTTTTATTTAATTCAATTCCTTTTGATCTTTCCAATGTTATTTTCATATTATTTTCTTGGGATCATAAACTTAAATAGTTCAGTCATTAAGTTTGCCAAAAATATTCCAACAGCTATACCAATTATTAAATCTTTTGCTTCCATTTTTATTCTATTTTAATTTTATTATTTTCTATTATTCTTTCTTTTATTACAAATTCTTTATTTTCTATTATTCTGTTTTTATCATCAATTATATAAACATTACTCAATGCAACACACTGTGGATTCTCTATGATGTTTCCATCTTTATCTTTTATTAACATGAACTGTATTGCCATTTTATCTATATATTACGAGTACTCCTTTAAGTTTATATCCAACAGTTTTTGTTGTTGGTAAGCTATGTGTTGCTCTTAATATTATTTTCTGACCAAAATCAACTTCTGGAAATCCTTTTGCTGCTAAATTTGGAATTTCTATAATATCTTTATTATTTTGTTTTTTTGTTGTTATGTTAATGTCTGGAATATTGAAATCAATTGGTGAAAATTGACTTAAGAATGTTACTAAATCTTGTTCTGCACCCTTTATTGTTCTTAATAATGTTATTGTTATACCAGCTTCTGCAGTTATTTCTAAACTTATTGGAAAAAATTTCTCTGTAATTCCTAAAGTTTTCTCAAACAATGTTGTTGTTATGTTTGGATCTACATTAACCAATCCTGAATATGTAACAGTTCTTATTTCAGGTAATTTTACTTCCATTTTATACTACCTTTTAATTTAATTTACTTCCCTAAAATTAAAAAAAAGGGAAATTAGTATGGAGCTCTAAATGCTTCTTTCTCCATTCTGAAACCCCATACCTGTATAACATTATTTGTTACTGCAGCTGTTGTATTGTTTGTAAGTTCAAGTCTGTAGTATTTACCTTCTGGAACAACAATAACTGGATTTGTAATGACTGGTTTGTCAGTATCCATGCTCAATATTGATGTATCAAATGCTGGCAATATTGGTTTTTCATCAGGGCCAATAACTCTTAAATCAACTTTGTATGCACCATATCTATTTCCATTAATTCCTCCATATATGAAAGGCAATATAAATGCTTCATTAACAACTGTTTGAACTTGTAAAGTTGCTGTTGCTCCTGCAGGTAAGCTATCAACTCTTAATTGATGTACAATAGGTTCTAATTTAATCCATCTTCCAGGTATTTTTCCAGTTACGTCTTGAACTTCTTTCAAAAAGCTTATCAAATTTCGCAATATGAATGCCATTTTGACCTATATTAAATTTAATTTAGTTTATATTTGCGCCCAAGTAGGGCCCACAATGTGTATGGCCTACACCATACACGAACTCTGCTATAACACTATTGGTGGCATCTCCTCAGCTCTTTGAACATACTCTGGTGGAACTGATGCTAATTCTTCAGCCAATAATCTTTCTTCTGGCAATTCTCTTGGTGGAACTCCAAGCAATTCCTCTTCTTCAGGTGTTAGTTCAGTTGGTGGAACAAGACCCATCATAAAAGGGAATAATAATGGGGTTTTTCTTAATAGCTGTATAGCTATTAAGCTTATTCCACCAATACCAATTCCCTTAACTAACTGATTAATCCTTGTATCTTTTATTCTTTCTGAAAAGAATAATGCACCTACTGATAATGCTAATGCTGTTAAGTATTTACCAAATGTTGTAGGGACTCTTGAGGCAATACCACCAATTAAAGCTACACCTAATCCTACACCAACAACAGTTGTTACCAATCCAACTATATCTACTGCCATTTTGACTTATATTAAATTTAATTTAAAATATATATTATTTTAAATATTTAAATTTTTCTATTCATATATTTTCTTAAGGTAAAGATAGATAGAATACAAAGTTTTGTTTATTCTTTCTTGTTCATTATTAAAGAATGACAACACAATCATAGCAATATCTTTTCTCTTAAGTATAGAAATATCACATTTTATATATTTATCAATAATTGGTTGCATTTCCGGTTTGTCTGCATATTGTAAAAACTTATCGAGATAACTCTCAAGTTGTTTCCTTATGTCTGGAAATATACTTAGGAATATGTTTATTACATCCCTTGCAGCTTTATATTCTTTACTATTCAAATCATCTCTATTCATGCTCAAATGCTTCTGGTGGAATTCTTATGTTTATTGATTTCTTTTTTTCCTCTAATGGAACACCAATATTTTTTAAAAATCCTTTCATCATCATCTGTTGAAATTGAAGATTTGTTTTCTGTGACTCAAGTAAAGCTTTTTGCATTTCTAGACTTGTTTTTATTAATTCATCCTCGATAGGACTTCTCATTGCTTCTCTTAATGCTCTTGCTTTTTCCTGATAGTAAAGTAATGAATCAATTTCAGATGTTTTTGGTTCTGTAAATTTATCAATCAAAACTTTTGCTATTGCACCAACTAATGGATTATCTAAAAAATTTTGCTGTTGAGTTTGAACTTGAGATTTTTTCTTTTGTTCTAATATATATGCTTCAAGTTCCTCAAGATGTTTCTTAAGTTCTTCATTTTCAGATTTTAGTCTTTGAATTTCGAGATCTTTTTCATTAATTTCTGGTTTTTTCAATTTTATTTCCTCTTCTGGAACAAATTCTTTCTTTTCCATTTTAAAACAATTTGAAATATGTTTCCACTTTATGATCTTCCTTTGGAATTTCTTCTTTCTTTTCTTCCTTAAAGATTATTGACTTAACAACTTCTTGACAATCAGGACATCTCTTTAAATGTTCTATGAAATCTTTTACACTTACCCTAACTTTTCTTTCCTCAACATTCTCAGGTTTCTTCTCACTTGATTTTTCTAACTTCTCAATTTTTTCCTTAATCTCTGCTAAACATTTATTAACATCTTTAAGACATTCATCTATTTGCTGTTTATTCATAGTTGTAACTTCTTTTAACTTACTTATAAGTTCATCACTAATTTTTATCTCTTTCATTTTAACATATATTCTTCATCAAACTTTTGTTTTATTTCTTCTAAAGATTCTAATTGTTTTATGATCTTATTCTCAATTTCCATTATTCTTTCCTCAAGCTCATCAAGCTTGTTATATATATCTTCTTTTGTTATCTCACCAATCTTCTTCTTTTCCATTTTCATCTTCTTTCAATTTTTTTTGTTTTATTTTAGACATAACATACTCTTCTATAAGTTCAGCTAATTTTGAATAGACAGAGCATCCTTCCTCCTTACAAAGTAATTCAAAAGCTTCTTTAAGATCTTTATCTATGAATGTTGTTACAGGTGTGACCTTTGCCATTTTAAGCACTTATAAGAAAAAATGACATTAAAGTTTATAAATTTTTCTGACTATTTCAAAGTGATATAATATGATATCATATGATATAAATAGACTTATCCTGATTAGTTACAAAAAATAATCATACATATATAGTTCCTACCAATATAATATGATATCATATGATATAAATAGACTTATCCTGATTAGTTACAAAAAATAATCATACATATATAGTCCCAGGTAGATATATGTATTATATTTTTAAGTAACCAATCAGGATAAGTCAACACAAATCAGGATAAGTTGATACAAATCAGGATACGTGATACTACAATAGAATTAATAGAAATATTTTTAAATATAAAAAATATTAAAATAAATGAAAAACAAAAAAGATAATATTTCTTTCAGACTTACTGTTGATAAAAAATTATGGCAAAAATTCAAAGCTACGATTCCTTTGAATATGACTATCAATCAAGCTATAATTATGCTCATAATTGAAAGAGTAAAAAAAATTTGGGGAGATGAATGGGATAAGTGAGAAGATTTATAATGCATTTAAGGAAAAATACGGGTTTGGTGAGTGTGGATTATTTGAAAGTTTATGTATAGCATCAACAAAAGTAAAAAATATTGATTTATGTTTAAGTGGCATCATAATAGCTCCAAGTGGAGATGCAAAAACATCAATATTAAAAGATATTCATAAAATCTTTAAAGAAGATGTAATACTTTTTGATGGTCTTGTTACAGAGTATCATTTAGCAAAGGAATCACATAAACTATCAGAAAAACCTTATTGTATTGCTATTAACGATTTAGTTGATATAATAAAAACTTTACCAAAAAGAAGGGTTGCAGGAATATTAAGTTTTCTAAAAAACATAATTGATGGACATGCACAAATATTAACAGCAAGAGATAATATAGACATAAAAGCAAAAGTTTCAATAATTATGAATATACCAAAACTAATTTTTGATAGAAAATCTGCAACTTTTGTTACAACAACATTCATTGATAGGACTATACCTTTTAACTTTGAGATAAATTGGAATGAATGGAAAAATCTATATCTTGAAAACAAATTGAAAGAAATAAACATTGAACCAATAAAACTTGAAGAGAGAGAAATAAAAGTTGATGAAAAATACAAACATCAAATAGTTAATAAAGCGGAAGAACTATCAACATTGAAATATACAGGATTAGCAAGAAATGTAAAACTTGTGAAAGCTTTATTATGTGGAAATGCACTACTAAATAATAGAAATGAGATAAATGATGCTGACTTTGAAGTTTTTGATAAACTAAAAAGTTTTTTCAAATGGTAAAATGAGATTAAAAAAAATTCAAACAATCAGACTAAGTGAGGATGAACTTTCTTTTCTTGAAAATATGAAAAAAGAGGGATTCAGCCCTAGCACAACGATTAGATTTTGTATTAATGTTATGATGCTACTAAAAAACGACAAAGATTTTAAGAAAATACTAAAAAAACTATCAAAAGTTAAGAAAAAAGTGTAATACAAAAATATATAAACATTTTTTGTATTACATAAATAACTAAATTAATTTAAAAATCAAAATGGCAACCTTAGGTGATATCATAAGAGTATATGTAAAACCAAGTCTTGATGGAAAATTAATAATAAGGAAAAAAGGAAGCATACAAACATCAGCTAGATTAGCAAGAAGAAAAGAAGCTGTTGCAGAAGCCGGTAGAGCTGGTTTGATTGCAAAAGCAGCACATGATGAACTTGTAAAAGAAGGTGTTTGTCCAATAAAAAGAGTATATAAAGCTGGTGTTGGTTATGAAGAGAGACCAGTATGTCCAATCAATCTTATGAAGTCTGCATTGAGAGAAAAGATGAAGACAGTGAAGTAAAATAAAATAACAAAATAAGATGGCAGAAGAACTTTCACTTAGATGTAAAACTATTTTAGAAACCCCATTGACAAAAGATGTTTGCATGGATTTCAGAGCAATAAGAGCAAGAGTTCTATGTAGAGCATGGGAAATAATGGAAAAAGAGAAAATTGGTTTTGCCCCAGCAATAAAGAAAAGTTGGCAAGAGCATAAAATTGAATGTACTAAGTTAGGAGCAAGTAGTCCTGAACCTTTTGAATAAAGTTAAGTTTAAATAGTAATAAGTATAATAATATAATGACAGACGAATTTGAAAAAAGTGAGATTGAACTTATTGAAAAAGAATTTGAAGATACTCGTAAAAATATTGAAGAAGATGCTAAAAAATGGAAAGAAGGAGAACTTAATATTAGTGAATGGATAGATAAAGCATTAGAAGTTAAAAGAATACAATCATACACTGATGGAAAATGGGAAACAACAGATTTCAAATTACTATTAAGTTCTGGTGGTCCAACAACTTGGCTAAGCACTGATGGAACACTTGAAGTTTATTGGGGAGGAAAGAGTAAAATTGGCAATATAGAAAATGGAATAATAAGAGACTTCTTGGATGCAGTTTTTGATTATTTGCATGAAAGTGAGGGAATATGAGAATCTGTGAATGTGAGACAGGAGAGGAAATAAGCATAGAGGAAATATGTAAAAGTAAAAACAAAAGGAAACCATCAGCATATAATCTATTTATGAAAGATTGTATAAAGCAAAAATCAGGAACTATCCAAGAAAGATTTAAAGAATGTGCAAAAGAATACAAATTGAAAAAAAGTTAAAATGGCAATATATATCACAAGAGAAAAAGATAAACCTTTAGACGAATATAAAGAAGCTATTTCAGAAAAGATAGCAGAATCATATCGTAAAACGATAATGGAAAATCTAAAAAAAGCAGCTGAAGAGTTTTCACAGAAAAAACTTAGAGTTGAAGATTGGGTA
>JBDRVE010000043.1 GCA_039801725.1 candidate division WOR-3 bacterium
TTATATAGAAATTTATCAAAATAAAAAGTTTCCATACAGGAAACTTTTTAATATTGTAAGTAATTTAATATCAAATACTTATAAAAAATATCCAAATTGGCAACTTATAAAGTTTTATTAGTCAATATATAATTGAATAATAAAAATCAGTATTGATAAATCTTGCTATTTTAATAATTAATATTTTAGTAAACGGTAATAATTTATAAGTTATTTAATTTCAATATTTTATAATTTCTCGCTTATTGCTTTTGCTTGTAAGAAAAGCAATAGATAGTCAAAACCGCCTGCTTTGGAGTCGGTTCCGGACATATTGAAGCCACCAAAGGGATGGACACCTACCAAGGCTCCGGTACATTTTCTATTGATATATAAATTGCCGACAAAGAATTTATCTTTTCCCTCTTTTATCTTAAACCGGTTTTTGGTATATATTGAACCGGTTAAACCGTATTCAGTAGCATTGGCAAAATATAAGGCTTCTTCAAAGTCACTCGCTTTTATTACGCTTAAAACTGGTCCAAATATCTCTTCTTGGGCAATTCTCGCATCGTAAGGTACATCAATAAAGATAGTAGGTTCAATAAAATAGCCACCAAGGGTTTCTTTTAAACCATTACCGCCATAAAAGAGTTTTCCTTCTTTTTTACCGATTTCAATATAATTTAAGATTTTATTATAAGCATTCTCGTTTATTACCGGTCCTAAATAGTTCTCGTATTTTTCCGGACTACCGATTTTTATATTTTTTACTTTTTCCTTTAAATCTTCTAAAAACTTTTCGTAGATATCTTTATGTAAAATCAATCTGGAACAGGCAGAACATTTTTGTCCTTGGAAGCCATAGGCAGAAGCCAAAACACCGTTTAAGGCATCTTCCCATAGTTCTTCAATCTCGTTATCAATAATAATCGCATCTTTTCCACCCATTTCCGCAATCACCCTTTTTATCCAGATTTGACCTTTATTAATTTTGCTTGCCAGTTCATTAATTCTTAAACCAACATCTTTTGAGCCAGTAAAGGCAATAAATCTGATTTTTGGATGGGAGACTAAATAATCACCAATTTCGCCACCGCTACCGGTAACAAAATTTAAAACACCATTAGGTAGACCTGCTTCCATCATTATTTCACAAAATTTATAACCAATTAATGGGGAATCAGAGGCTGGTTTTAAGATAACCGGATTACCACAGACAATTGCCGCACTTGTCATTCCCGTTAATATTGCCAACGGAAAATTCCAAGGTGGAATTACTGCGCCCACTCCTAAAGGAATATAACGGATTTCGTTCATTTCACCAGGTAATGGTATCAATTCGTGTTCTCCTTGGTATCGCAAAATTTCTCGGGCATAAAATTCTAAAAAATCAATCGCTTCACACACATCGGCATCGGCTTCTAACCAGTTCTTACCAACTTCCAAAATAATTGTCGCATCTAATTCAAACCTTCTTTTCCTCATTATATTTGCTGCCCGTAATAAAATGCTTGCCCTTTCTTCCTTTGGTAAAGAAGAGAAAATAGGAAAAACTTGCCAAGATGTTTCAATTGCCTTATCAATATCTTCTTTATCAGCCTTGGAAAAATAGCCTAAAACTTCTTTTGGATTAGATGGATTTATTGACTTAAACTTCTTTTCTTTAAAGATTTTTTTGCCATTAATAATTAATGGATATTCTTTTTCCAACTCTTGTTTTACTTTGCTTAAAGCATTCTCCATTTCCTTTCTATTTTTCTCAATTGAGAAGTCCAAATAACTTTCATTTCTAAAAGGTGGCAACATAAAACCTCCTTTTTAAATATTTAATTTATTTTTAATTTCCCAAATATCCGGATTGATTGTAAATTTTCTTTAATTTTTTTCAAATCTTCAAAGGTCTCGACTAAAATAATATAAACAATCCCACTGCCAACCAAACCAATTATCAAGAAAAGATTAAAGGTAAGAGAGAATCGGATAGGAGCTAAAAAAATAAAGCCAATTACCAAACTAATATAACCCAATATTCTTACTCCTTTATTCATAAATCCTTCTTTTAAAGATTAAAATAATAACAATTTTTAAGAAAAAATTCAAATTATTGACATTAGAAAAGAATAAAATTATTTATTACTTTCTATATTTTGTAAAATCTTTTTTATCTCTTCCTTTGTTGGCACCTTTCCCGAGATAACAACTTTATCATTAACAATTACTGCTGGCGTCAACATTACACCAAATTTGGCAAATTCTTTAATATCATAAAGATGGGTAATTTCACAAGCAATTCCCAATTCAGCGCAGGCATCTCTTACATTCTTTTCGGTTGCCTGACATCTTGGGCAACCAGGTCCAGCAATGATGATTTTCATAATTACCTCCTTTTTAAAAATTAAGCTTTCCAGAAAAGATAAAAGCCAGCCAAAATTATAAAAATACCGCAAATCTTTTTTAAATACGAAACTCCTTTTGATTTATAATTCCAATTAAGATAGTTTTGAACAAGTTTAATTGATGTGCCAGCAACAGTGATTATTAAACAATGGCCAATAGCATAAAAAAGAATGAGAAAAAGGGCGAAAAAAAATTGTTTAGTGCTGATTTTAAAAATCATTGCCAACATTGGAGCCATATAGGCGAAAGTGCAGGGTCCTAAAGCAATACCAAAAAGAATTCCTAAAATAAAAGCACCTATCTCTCCTTTCTTTTTAAACCTCACCGCTTTGGGATTTAAAAAAGAGATATTGATTATTTCTAAAAGATAAAGGCCGAAAATAAAAAAGATAATTCCTACTAAATAATTACCCCATTTACCAATATCACCAAGGATTCTTCCTAAAAGGCCGGTAATTATTCCGATAGAGGCAATTGTTATTAATATTCCAAAAGAAAAAAGTAGAGAAAAAATGAAAGCCCTTTTTACTGAAATAGTTTCTTGGCCACTAATATAACCAATAATTAAGGGAATGCTTGCCAAATGGCAAGGGCTTAATAGAATACTTAAAACTCCCCAAAAGAAAGAAGCAACTATCGCAAGAATGGAGGAGGACTGATAGGCATTATTTAACCATTCCAAAATTGATTTTAACATTATTCGCAACCTAATTCTTTTAATTTTTTAATAATTTCTTCTTTTGGCAAAAAGCCCTCGTGTCGCCAGTATTCATTGCCGTTTTTGTCAAAAAAGATTTGCGTTGGGATTACTTTTATTTTATACTTATAAGCCAAATCCCGATATTCAGAAATTTCTAAAATAATAATGTTTGCTTTATCCTTGTATTCTTTTTTCAATTCTTCCAAAATTGGTAACATCATCTTGCAGGGCATACAATAACCAGCGCCAAAATCAACAACTGTCGGTTTCTTGCTTTTTAATGCCTTTTCTAAAGGATTTTTGGGTTTTAGCCTTTCTTGTTGTTTAATCCATTCTTCATTTCTTATTATTTTGCCTTTATTTTTTAACTCTTCAATAAATCTGTCAATTTTCTCTTTTCTTTTCTCTTCTTTTAGATATTCTTTTATTTTTTCTTTTATTTCGGAAAAGTTACCGCTAATCTCATCCTTATGGGATTGGTAGAATTCTTCTGCTTCTTTATCAGAGACTTCAAGATCTTTACCGAGTTCATTAAGCAATCCCTGGATTGCTAAATCCTTTTTCTTTTCTATATCCTTTTCGATAATTTGGGAAGCAATTCCCATTCTTTCTGCTTCTTGATATAAAAGTTCACGAACAATTAATTCTTCTAAAAAAGATAATTTATCATTTTTATAGATTTCTTTATATTGTTCAGGAAGCAATTGAAGGATTTTCTCTAAATATTCTTTAGTTATCTTAAAGTTATTCACAATTGCTAAATAATCTTTTTCTGTTTTTTCTTGAGGACTTTTAAAAAGGGTTTCTTTTTCGGTAGTTACGGAAAGGGTTTCCGAGAGAGGTTTTTCAGTTATTTGGGCTGTTTTTTCTTCTACTTTTTTTATTGGTGATGTTTCGGTTTTCCTTTTCAGGAAAATTGTTAAAATAATAAGAATAGTTAATCCAATTATTACTAAAAATCTTCCTTTATTTTTCATTTTCTTTAACCGGTGAATAATATGCTTGTTTAATGGGTAAATGGAGTTTATTACTTTTGGCAAATCTTATTAGTTGATTTTTTATCTCTTGAGCAACTTCCCAAGGTAAAGAAAAGACAAGTTGATGGTCTTGGAAAAGTCCGTATCTTTTTGCTCCAACGCAGGGAATAGTAAGATTTGGTTTTTTTGTTTGATAAGCAAATACTACTCCGTAGGAACAAACAGCCGAGCTCACACCGTTACAAAAAGTGATATCCTTTTCATAAGCAGTAGTATAAGCCTCAATTAATGGTAAAGCTTGAGCACTATCAATAATAAGAATTACCACATCTGGTTTATCAGGAGTAAAACTATTGATGTCGCCCACCAATAAACCAGTAAATTGGTTAATTGGTAATTTAGGTTTTATCTCAATTAATTTTTTAGCACTTTCTTTACTAAAAGTAAATTGTCTTAGATGATGGTCAATATCTTTTTCGTTATATTCCCGAAAACCGAAAACAAATTGAGCTGAGGCACAACCTAAATTTTCCTTAGTTATCTTAAATAAACACCTTTCTTGGGATGCTCCATGGACAAACTGGCAAAAGGTTAGCTTCTTTGCCAAAAATTCTCCCTTAGTAGATTCTTCTTTTTGAAGAAATTTAACTCCTACAGGTAAAAGTTTTAATGATAAAATTTCCTTGAATTCTTCCATTTTATTTCTTTTCCGATAATATTTTTATTAACTCTTCAACAGCAGGTACCTTTCCCGAAATAACCACTTTGTCATCAATAATTACTGCTGGTGTTAACATTACACCAAATTTGGCAAATTCTTTAATATCATAAAGATGGGTAATTTCACAAGCAATTCCCAATTCAGCGCAGGCATCTCTTACATTCTTTTCGGTTGCCTGACATCTTGGGCAACCAGGTCCAGCAATGATGATTTTCATAATTACCTCCTTTTAAAAAATAAATTTTCCAAAAATAAAACCAATTAAAGTTCCTAAAATAATTATTGTTGGTACATAAACCAAAGTTTTCTTAAAGCCAAAAACCCGACCAATCGCAAGCCAATTAGGTAAACTCAAACCCGGACCGGTTAAAAGCAAAGCCAATGCCGGTCCTTTTCCCATTCCCAATTTCATTAAAGTATGGACAAAAGGTGCTTCCGTCATCGTAGCAAAATAACTAATAGCACCAATTAAAGTTGCTAAAAAAGAAGAGAAAACTCCTTTGGAACCAAGATAATTTCTAACAAAACTCTCCGGTATTAGTTTACCGATAACACCAACAATAAAAACACCTAAAAGTAATAATGGTAAAATAATCTTTACAAACCACCAACTTTCATAAAGCCATTCTTTTATTTTTTCTTTATTAATAAAAATAATTGCGTAAACAACCATAATAACTGTAAAGATAAACCAGATAATAACTTTTTTAATATAAGGACTATTTCTTCCTAAATAATTAGGCATCAGTAAAGAAAGTAAAATAAGGATAAGAAGAATTAAATCTCTTATTTTTAAAAATTCCAATTTTTCCTGTTTCACCGAACTAAATTCCTTTTTTTCTTTGCCAAAAAATAAGGTCATAATAAAACCAATAAGAAAAGCCATTAAAATTGCGGAAGTAATTCTTGCTACTACCATTTGACTTCCCAAAATACTTCCCGTATAGATTAAGGAAAGAATATTACTTGCTGGTGCTACCCAGAGAATAATAAAAGCCACTCCGATTGCTGCTCCACTATAATAAAGGCCACTACTTACTGGAATTACCGTACAAGAACAAGCTGCCAGAAAAAAACTGAAAATACTTGCTAAAGAGAAAGATTTTAACTTATTTACCTTTTCACCAAGTAAAGAGATGATTGCCTGACGATTGATAAATGTCACCATTGCGCCGGCAAGTAAAAAAGCCGGAATGAGACAGGTTAAAATATGAAAAGCAATATAATCTTTTAGAGAATCAAGACCACCGAAAATCAATTCTTTAATTATCATTTTTTATTCCTCCTTTTTAAGCCCACTACTACTTTATTATCTTTTCTTAAACTTAACCTTTTTTTTAAATTTTCTTCTTCTGCTGTAAAAAATTTTTTAGGAATCCTTTCAATAGTTTTTAATAATGCTTTTATAAACGGGTCTTTTTCTTTTGTTAAAGAATAGAAAACCCATTTCCCTTCTTTTTTCTCTTCTACTAAATGAACATTCTTTAATTCTTTTAAATGACGAGAAACATTATAATGGGGTTCTTTTAAAATATCCATAATCTCACAAACACAAAGGGGTTTTCTTGCCTTCTTCAAAATCCAAGTTATTTTTAATCGAGTAATAACACTTAAGATTTTAAAAATAGCGGTATAATCTTTTATATTCATATATGCGTAATTATGCATATATTATTTTAACAAAATATTTAAAAAAGTCAAACTTTGACTTTTCCTTTTCACCAGTTATAATAATATCTTATGGAAGAAAATAGTTTAGAAAAAATTTTTAATCCGGAATTTATTTTTTTAGATTTGGAATTTAAAACGAAAGAAGAAATTTTTTCCTTTGTTAAAGAATTTTTAGAAAAAAAGAAAATTATTGATAAAGAGGAAGGAGAGAGACTTGTTGATTTATTAAAAGAAAGAGAAAATCTTGGTTCCACGGGTGTTGGTTTGGGGATTGCTATTCCTCATCTGAGTTTAAAAACAATAAAAGAGACCTTTACTTTAATCTTTCGCTTAAAAAAACCAATTGATTGGCAAGCCTTAGATCAAAAACCAGTAAATTTGGTAATCTTTCTCTTTTCTAAAGAAGAAGAGCGTAACTTTTATTTACAAACTCTTTCCTATGTTGCTCATATTTTCCATAATAAAAAAATTCTTTCCCAAATTTTATCTGCCAAAACCAAAGAGGAATTTTACGAATACCTAATTTATAAAAGAAAGTTAGGTTTTTTTAAAAGATACCAAAAAGTTTTTTATTATCTTTTTGGAATGTGTTTAATATTTTTAGTTGTTAAGTTTTTATTTACCACATTAAAACTTCCTTTTGATTCGCCTTTTAATTCTCCTTTCTGGATAAAAAAGGAGATTATTGCTTTAGTGTTATTTTTCTCAATGGTTTTGGGGACTTTATTCTTCTTTTCTCACCGGGTTGCCTTTGGTGCTTTTGCGTTAACTTTACTTTTGTTAACCGGAGTAGTAGATATTGAAACCGCAATAAAATTTATGTCTATTCCCACAATTCTTTTTATTATTGCCGTAATGATTATGGTAAAATGGTTTAGTGAAAAAGGAGTTTTTAGATATTTAGTTATTAAGGCGATTAAATATTTTGGCAAATCGCCGTTCCTTCTTTTTGGTTCTTTAATGTTTTTTTCAGCGATATTAGGTGGTTTGATTGATGAGGTATCAGCAATTTTAATTACTTTTGGCATTGCCATTGAAATTGTGAGATACACAAAAGGAAATATTATTCCTTATTTAATTGGTTTGGTAATGGCAACAAATATTGGCAGTGCCTTAACTTTAATTGGCAATCCGATTGGTATTTACTTGGCTTTTTCGGCAAAATTTACCTTTATAGATTTTTTAAAAAACTCTACCCCCATCTCTTTACTTTCTTTATTTTTTACTATTTTTATTATTCTCTTTCTTTATCAAAAAAATATAGAAAATAAAATAGAATTAAAAAAATTAGAAGAAGAAGTTGACAAAAAAGAATTAAGGGTTGCTCTTTTTGTTTTTTTGATGTTTGTTATTCTGGTAATCAACCATTCCCTTATTGAACATTTATTAAAAGTAGAAGAAAGAACAATGTTATTAGGGGCGGGACTTTTAATTGTTGGTTTTATTGTCTTTTACGAAAGAGAGTATTCTCGCTTTTTTGTGGAAAGGGGACCGGATTGGTGGACAATCCTCTATTTTATGTTTCTCTTTGCTAATGCTGCCTGTTTAGAATATACCGGTGTAACTCATAAATTAGCCTATCTTTTAAGTGAAGGTGCCAAAAGATTTCCCTTTTTTAGAGAAGATTTAAAGGAGACCTTCGGTGCTTTGACAATGCTTTTGTGGGGAAGTGGTATATTATCGGGGTTTGTTGATAATTTACCAATTGTTGCTGCCTTGGTTCCGGTAGTAAAGGATTTAACTTTAAAAGGTATTCCCTTGGCAAATCAACTATACTGGTCCTTATTAATTGGGGGTTGTTTCGGTGGCAATTTGACGATGATTGGTTCAACCGCCAATTTGGTAGCGATTGGTATTTATGAGCGAAGTTTTAGAAAATCTTTTCGTTTCTCCGATTGGTTAAAAGCGGGAATTATCGTTACTTTTTTAACTCTCTTGTTTGCAAATTTTCTATTTTTGATTAGAATAATAAAATAAATGGGTAATGTTATTTTAGTGGTAGATAAAAAAGAAGACATCTATTTTAAAATTTTAAATTATTTAAAGGAAAGCAAGAAAAAAATAATTCTTTTAGGTTTTCCAAAAAATCAAGAAGAAGAAAGAGAGCATTGGCATTTTTTATTTTCCTTATGTGAAAAGTTAGAATGCGAAAAAGTTCCCTTTTCGGTTGGTATGGAAAAAGGTTCATTATTTAATATTTTGGAATTGGCAAAAACTATTTCTGCCGAGTTAATTATTCTGCCCAAAAGAAAATTTCTACTTTTGGGTGAGGAATATGAGGATTTTTTAAAAGAATTAGAAATACCAATTTTAATTTATTAAGATTATGAGAAAAGAAGAGTACATTGATTGGGCATTTAAATATAGTGCGAAAAATTATTATCCTTTGCCAGTAGTTCTGTCTTACGGCGAAGGTGTTTATGTCTATGATGTTGAAGGAAAGAAATATTTGGATATGCTCTCTTCTTATTCCGCATTAAACCAAGGTCATCGCCACCCCAAAATTATCCAAGCCTTAAAAGAACAGGCCGACAAACTCACTTTAACTTCGCGGGCTTTTCATAATGATAAATTTCCACTTTTTTGTAAATATCTTTGTGAAATCACCAAAAAAGATAAAGTTCTTTTAATGAATACTGGTGCCGAAGCCGTTGAGACAGCAATTAAAGCAGCAAGAAAATGGGGATATTTAAAAAAGAAAGTAAAGGAAAATCAAGCCGAGATTATTGTTTGCGAAAATAATTTCCATGGCCGAACAACCACAATTATTAGTTTTTCGACTGAAGAACAATATAAATTTGGTTTTGGTCCTTTTACTCCTGGTTTTAAAATTATTCCTTACGATGATTTAGAAAGTTTAGAAAAAGCGATAAATGAAAATACCGTTGGCTTTTTGATAGAACCTATCCAAGGAGAGGGTGGAGTGATTGTGCCAAAAGATGGCTATCTAAGGAAAGCGAAAGAAATCTGCCAAAAGAATAATATCTTACTTATTTTAGACGAAATCCAAACTGGATTAGGAAGAACTGGAAAACTTTTCTGTTATCAATATGAAGATGCTGAACCGGATATCTTGATTTTAGGAAAAGCCTTGGGTGGCGGTGTTTATCCAGTTTCGGCAATCTGTGCGAATGAGAATATTATGGATGTTTTTACTCCTGGTGACCACGGTTCAACTTTTGGCGGTAATCCTTTGGCTTGTGCAGTGGGAATTGCTTCTTTAAAAGTAATAATTGAAGAAAATTTACCCGAAAATGCAAAAATAATGGGCGAATATTTTATCAACAGATTAAAAGAGATAAAATCACCAATTATAAAAGAAATTAGAGGCAAAGGTTTATTAATTGGCGTTGAATTAAAAGAAAAGGCAAGACCTTATTGTGAAAAATTAATGGAAAAAGGGATTTTAGCAAAGGATACCAGAGAAGATGTAATAAGATTTGCGCCACCCTTGATTATCAAAAAAGAGGAGATTGATTGGGCAATAGAGAGAATAAAAGAGGTATTCCAGTAAAAATCTTTAATTATTGACTTTTCAAAATTTTTTCTTTAATATTTTTCACAATGGGAGTAAAAGGGATGCCGCCCTTCCGCAAGTCCATCGTTCTGTTGTTGTTCCTACCCACCGTAGAAACACACACCTCCTGCTTGCGAAGGGCGGCAGTTTAATTTTTGACATATCCCTATTTTTCAATTATATTATATATACTTTATGATATTCTATAAGAATTTACAAAGGAGGAACTATGTTTAAAAAAATTTTTTTCCTATTTTTAGTCAGTTTTTTGTTATCTTTCGCAAATATTATCTTACCGGAATTAAGAGAAATTTTAAAAAATGCTTCACCTGATACTTTTATTTCGATAATCATTAGAACCAAACAGCAGGCTGATTTATCTTTAATGGAGAAAGTTTCTTATGATGAAAAGATTGCTTATCTAAGATACGTTGCTCAACTCGCTCAAAAACCAATTTTAGAATTTTTAGAAAAATATCCTAATGAAGTAAAGGATATAAAATGTTTTTCTTTGGTTTCGGATATTGCTTTGAAAGCTAAGCCAAACATAATTTATCGATTGGCAAAAAGAGATGATATATTATTTATTATTGATGATTTTGAAAATTATATAATAAAACCTGTAAAGAAAACAAGTGCTCCTGATGTTACTGATACTCCTGAGTGGAATATTGTTAAAGTAAGGGCTGATTCTTGTTGGCAAGAAGGTTATACCGGCGAAGGTATTGTAGTTGCCAACCTTGATACGGGGGTAGACATTACTCATCCGGCTCTAAGCGGAAAATGGAGAAGTTCCAATGGTTGGTTTGATGGTGTTAACGGTCGGGCAACTCCTTATGATGATAATGGACACGGGACACATACAATGGGAACAATTTGTGGTGGCGATGGATTAGGTCCTTTTGAAAACGATATTGGTGTTGCTCCAGGCGCCACTTTCATTTGTGCTAAAGGATTTAATAGTCTGGGACAAGGAAATACTAGTTGGATCGCTGCCTGTTTTGATTGGTTGGCTCAGTACGGTAGACCGAATTTAGTCTCTAATTCTTGGGGTTCCTCAAGGACAACTACCTATTGGTTTTCTTATGTCAATAATTTAAGAAATTTAGGAATTATTGTTATTGCCGCAATTGGTAATAACGGACCTTCTGCCAATACCTCTCAACCACCAGGGTCGTATCCGACAGTTATCGGTGTGGGAGCCACTGATGCGGGTGATAATATTGCTTCTTTTTCTTCTCGTGGGCCAGCTCCCAATTCCGATCCTTGGAATAATCAGAGTTACTGGCCAAGGAATGATTGGAATTTAATAAATCCGGCAATTTCTGCTCCAGGCGTTTCCGTCCGTTCCTGCGTGCCAGGCGGTGGTTATGAAAGTTGGGATGGTACTTCAATGGCCTGTCCTCATGTTGCTGGTTGTGTTGCCCTTATGCTTCAAAAGAGAAGTAATATAACTCCTGATGAAGCTTTTAATTTGATTGTTACTAATTGTGATTATCCTTCTCAAGGAAGTCCCTATCCTAATAATAACTATGGTTGGGGAAGACTAAATTGTAAAAAAGTATTAGAGGCAATTGCTCCTGCCAATCAACCTAATATAATTCTTCAAAGAATAGCAATAACCGGTGAAAATGGTAATAACCGACTTGACCCTGGAGAAACTGGAAATATCATCACTTATTTAAGAAATACTGGTAATGTTTCAGCAACAAATTTGCGGGGAATTCTTCGTTATCTTTCTTCGCAACCTTACATTACAGTAGTTGATTCCCAAAGTTATTATGGTGATTGTCCTTCTCTTGATTCAATAAATAACTTTGCTGATCCTTTTATAGTGTCGGTAAGTGTTAACACGCCGCGCGGTTACCAAGCAGAGTTTGAATTAACTTTAATTTGTAATGAAACAATTTTTGTTAGAAGATTTACTTTGACTGTTGGTGAAGCTCCACAACCACCGGGAACAAGGATTTGGGGACCAAGGCAATTAACAAATGTGCCAAATAGTGCCGGTCTTTATGGAATCTGTTATGTTCCCAATTTAGATAGAGTTTATATTACCCATTTTCAGGCAAGAAATATTTATATCTATTCTTCCGATTCTTTATTGACACCATTGGGAACAATTCCGACCCCTAATAACGAATCGGCAATTGTTGATATTAAATATTGTGCCTATGATAATACTTTCTGGGTTCATTCTAATCAGACAAAAAGGATTTATAAGATATCGCCAAGCGGTACGGTATTAAGATATTTTAATTCACCAGCTCAGGATTATCCTACTGGTCTTGCTTGGGATGAAGAGAATAGAATTTTGTATGTTGCTGATCGTAGAGCGCTTAATACTTTACCACAGTATATTTATGCCTGCGATACTTTAGGAAATGTAATAAGACAAATGACCCATCCATTAAGAGGAAATGCTGGTCCTCGCTGTTTAACATTAGATTTAAGTAATACCAATCCTAATCGGCCAACTTTATTAAATGTATATACTTCTTTTAATTCTGGTGGAACAGCAATTGATTCTTGTGGTGTTTACGAGTTAAATCCTTTAAATCTTACCATACTTCAAAGATTTCTAATTCCCGAACTTTATAATGTTAGAGGAATTGAATTTGATCCGAGGGATTATTCTTATTGGGTAACTCTTATGGAATTACAGGCTGGCGGTCCTTACAATTATGTTATCAAATATCGGGGATTTTATGAATTTGTACCGATAGAGGAAGAGCTAATTGAAGGAGAGAAAATCCGAGTGATCACAGTTCTCTTTAATGAGAAATTTATAAAAGAAAATAAAGGAATTCTTTATAATCAATTTGGTAGCGCTATCAAAAGCGATAATCTTAATAAAATACCAAAAGGAATCTATTTCCTAAAGATAAATAAAAAATGGTATAAGGTAATTAAACTATAATTGACTTATATATCGTTAAGAAAATTTTTAAAAATATCTAACAAGAAAATTTTAAAAGATATTTGAAAAATAAATAAGGTAATTATCAAGAATGAGCATATAAAATTATTTATAAAAATATTAATAAGGCAGTATCCAAGGCAGTATAGTAGATAGCCCCCTATCTTTAAGGATAAATTGCCTTAAGTATTTAAATTTCAATAACTTAGATATAAATTTTCCGAAATAAAAAGTTTCCTT